>CABUTH010000069.1 GCA_902494465.1 uncultured Collinsella sp. | reverse complement strand
ATCAAGAAGTCCCTCGGATGGCTGAGCCCGATGGAGTACCGCAGGAAGCTTGGATACGCCTAGGCGCGGTCCAAGAAATCGTCCGCACCCCCTTTCGACTTGCCATCTGGCCTTATTAGTCCAAAATTGCTGCTACCAAATCGGTAGCAGTACTCATATTTAATGTTTTTTGACCAGCGGGTCTCCCTGCCTTAGCAAATCTAAGGCAAAACGGGCTCCAGACCGCTGAATCATGCCACATAGGGCACGCCCGCAGTCCGGAACCCGGTCCAAATTGAGTTATTGCGCTGCGTTAGACCAAGACACCCGACAGGATCTCGATCAGACTGTCCACGTCGGCTTCCTCGCAGACGAGCGGCGGCAGGAAACGCAGCGTATGAGCACCCGTAGCGTTAATCACGGCACCGGCGGCCAGCGCGCGGGCAACAATATCATGTGCGTCGCCCGCGGCATCATCCAAATCACAGCCGAGCATCAGGCCACGGCCACGCACCTCTACCACATGCGGAAGCTTAGCCAGCGCCTGCTCCATATAGGCACCCACCTTGGCAGCATGCTCGGCATAATCGCCGCGCACAAGCGCGGAGAGCGTCGCGGCACCCGCCGCGACGGCCAAGCAGCTACCGCCAAAGGTCGAGCCGTGGTCGCCCGGCTTAAACACGTCGGCAATCTCCTTCTTTGCCACGACGGCACCCATGGGTACGCCGTCGGCGATGCCCTTGGCAAGACTCATGATGTCGGGCTCCACGCCATAGGTCTGGAACGCAAACGGCTTACCCGTGCGGAAGATACCGCACTGGACCTCGTCGGCGATAAGCACGGCGCCCACTTCGTGTGCTAGGTCGCGCGCTGCCGCCATAAACTCCTCGGTCATGGGGTGCACACCGCTCTCACCCTGGATCGGTTCGAGCATCACGGCACAAATTTCGCTCCCCAGCTGCTTAAAGATCGCACGCAGTTCATCGACATCGTTGGGCGTGCAGGCCACAAAGCCACCCGGCAGCGGACGGAAACTATCCTGCAGCCAATCCTGCATGGTGGCGGCAATGGTCTCGAGCGTACGGCCGTGGAAGCCGCCGCGCATGCACACGATGGTGTTGCCGCCGTTACCGGCACGCTTGGCGTACAGGCGCGCGAGCTTCATCGAGCCCTCGTTGGCCTCGGCGCCGGAGTTGGCAAAGAACGTCTCCCACACCTGCTCGCCCGCAGCCGGGGCACCAAGAGCAGCTGCCGTGGTCTCATCGCCGGCGGCAATGGCATCGGCAAGCACGCGCGCACCATCTACGTCGTCGTTAGCAAGCTTGGACAGCAGCGCCGCGACCTGTCCACGCTGCTCGATGTAGAAGTAATTGGAGACATGCATGAGCTTTTTGGTCTGTGCCTCGAGCGCCGAGAGCACAGCCAGGTTGCCATGACCTAGGCTGCACACGCCGATGCCGGCAAGAAAGTCGAGGTACTCACGGCCATCGTCGCCGGTGAGCTTCATGCCATGGCCCTCGACAAACTCGACCGGAGAGCGGCCAAAGGTATGCATAACGTAATGGGATTCAAGCGATTGCTGAGCTGCAAGTGACATGGGATGCCTTTCGTTGAGCGCCGGACGGCGCGGGGCTATGGATGCAGGAATGGGGCGGCTGCGGGTCAGCTAGACCGTCTGAAGCTTCTCGACCTCGTCGAGGTTCTCGGTCAGACGCGCAGCAAACGTCGAAAGCGGATGCGGATGCGTATCGAACTCGTAAGCCATCTCGGTGGAATGGATCACGGTACCGACGCCGGCATCGGTCAGCAGCTCCAGCGGCAGCGAATGCGGCGTAGTACCGTTAATGATGTGGGCACGAAATACGCCGCCGGTAAGCGCATCGACGGCCGCACGCAGCTTGGGAATCATGCCCTTATCGACCTCGCCGCCGTAGAGCATTTCGTTAACCTCGTCGAGCGTTAGGTTGGAGATAAGCGAGTCCTTGTCGCTAAAGTCCTTGTACAGGCCATCGACATCGGTCAAAAAGATCGCCTTATGCGCGTGGAGCGCCGCGGCAACGGCACCGGCGGCGGTATCGGCGTTGATGTTGAAGAAACCGCCGTCCTCCCCCGCCGCGACGGTGGCGATGACGGGAATGTACTCGCTATCGAGTAAGCGCTCGATATAGTCGGTGTTGACGTGCGTCACTTTGCCCACGCGACCGAGCTCGGGGTCGAGCGGCTCGGCGATGAGCGTGCCGGCATCGCTGCCCGACACGCCCACGGCCAGGTTGCCGTGGTGGTTGATGGCAGCAACCAGCTCCTGGTTAACCTTGCCGCCCAGCACCTCGCGCACGATATCCATAGTCGCCGGCGAGGTCACGCGCTGGCCGTTCTTAAACTCGACGGGAATATCGTAATGGCTCAGCGCCTCGTTGATAGCCTTGCCGCCGCCGTGCACGATGACGGGGCGCATACCGATGATCTTGAGCAAAACGATGTCGCTCATCACGTCGCGGCGCAGCTGCTCATCAACCATGGCGGCTCCGCCATATTTGATAACAACCGTCTTGCCGGTCAGGTTCTTAATCCACGGCAGCGCTTCGAACAGCAGCTGCGCGGTTGCTTCGTTGGATTCGCTCGAACGACAATCGCGTGCGAATTTCATAATCTGCCTCGTCTTTCATATCGTTATCGCGCCGTGCTCCGCTGTCCGCAATCGCGGCAAGATACGCAGCGTGCCCGGAATCTAGGAACGGTAGTCGCCGTTGATGGAGATGTACTCATGCGTGAGGTCGCAGGTCCACACGGTCGTTGCCGCGTCGCCTGCGCCCAGGTCGGCCGAGATCACGATCTCTGGCGCCTCGAAACGTCGTAGAGCCTCGTCCTCGTCAAAGGGAACAGTCAGACCGTCGCGACAGACGGGCATGCCCATCATGTCGATGGAAACGTCTTCCTGATTAAACTTCACGCCGCACTTGCCAAGCGCCATAGCAACGCGACCCCAGTTGCAGTCGTGGCCGGCGATGCAGGTCTTAACGAGCGGCGAGTTGGCAACGGCACGGGCGGCGATATCGGCTTCCTCGTCGTTCACGGCGCCGGTAACGTTGACCGTAACAAGCTTGGATGCGCCCTCGCCATCGGCGGCGATATTGCGTGCCAGGCTCTCGCACACCTCGTGCACGGCAAATGCCAACTCGTCGAAGGCATCGGAGCCCTCGACGATAGGCTCGGCATCTGCGGCAGCGGCACCGGAGGCAAGCATGATGCAGGTGTCGTTGGTCGAGGTGTCGGAATCGACCGTTACCTTGTTAAAGGTCTGCTTGACGGTCGAGAGCAGCAGGGCATGAAGTGCCGCAGGCTCGACGGGGGCATCGGTGGTGATAACTGCGATCATGGTGGCCATGTTGGGCATGATCATGCCCGAGCCCTTGCACATTCCGCCTACCGTATAGACATTGCCCGCATGACCCGCAGCCTCACTGACGTAGGACACGGCGTACTCCTTGGAGTGCGTGTCGGTCGTCATGATGGCGCGAGCGGCATCGGCGCCACCGTGGGCGGAGAGCGCCTCGTAGGCAGCAGGAATGGCGGTCTCAAACGTGTCGATCGGCAGAATCTGGCCAATCACACCCGTGGAGGCAACCAGAATCTGCTGGGGCTCACAGCCGATGACCTGCGATGCGATGCTGCACGTCTCGCGCGCGCATGCAAGGCCGGTCTCACCCGTAGCGGCGTTGGCATTGCCAGAGTTGACCGAAACGCCGGCGATGATACCGTAGCCCTTGTCGGCACCGCCCAGGTTGGCACGGCTCACCTGCACGGGCGCCGCGCAAAAGCGATTGGTGGTAAACACGCCGGCACCGGGACAGGGTTTATCGGGCACGACGAGCGCGTAATCCAGACGCTCGGGGTTCTTGCGGAACCCAGCGTGGATGCCTGCAGCCTTAAAACCAGCCGCAGCCGTAACGCCACCCTCGACGGCGCGAATCTTGATATCAAACAGCTCGGTATTCATCGTCTTTATGACTCCTTATGTCAAACAAAAAACGGACATCGGTTGGTGCGCCATGCCAGTCGTGATCATGAGACCAGCTTAAGAGTGGCGCCCCACTCGATGCCCGACTACCAAATCGTTAACAATCGAATGTGCTACACCGGGCACGCCACTGTGGGCAAGCCTCGTCGCTCGTCAAAGCCAAAGACGATATTGGCGCACTGGACCGCTTGGCCCGCAGCGCCCTTGCACAGATTGTCGATGGCGCCCGTCGCCACCAGCACGCCCGCGCGTTTGTTGAACGCAAGGCCAATCTGGGCGGCGTTGGTGCCGACGACCGAAGCCGTCTTGGGCTGCTGGCCGGCATCGAGCACGCGCACGAAGGTGCGTCCAGCGTAGAACTGCTTGTAATAGTCGACGACATCCTCAAGAGCCAGGGAGTCGATGGCCTGCGGCGTGAGCGGCAGCGTCACCGTGGAGAGCAGGCCGCGCTTGAGCGGTGCCAGGTGCGGGGTAAAGACGACGCGATCGGTCAGGCCAAGGATTTGCTCAATCTCGGGCGTGTGGCGATGCTTGCCCACGCCGTAGGCCTCCAAGTTCTCGTCGGCGCTGCAAAAATGCGTACGAGCGTTGCAGGACTTGCCGGCACCCGTCACACCGCTGATGGCATCAACGATCACGGGGCCGCTCTGGGCAACCCAGCCAGCGCGCACGGCGGGCGCGGCGGCAAGGCTCGTTGCGGTGGGATAGCAACCGGCGCAGGCGACCAACACGGGCTTTCCGGTGGCATGGTCGGATGCGGCGGTCTCCAAATCCTGGGAGAACAGCTCGGGCAGACCGAAAGCGCGGGTCTTGAGCAACTCGGGGCTCGTGTGCTCGGCGGCATACCAGGCCTCAAAGGTGGCTGGATCGCTCAGGCGATAATCGGCCGAGAGGTCAATGCAGGAGACTCCCGCGGCAAGCAGGGCGGGCACCTGAGCCATGGCAGCCGTGTGCGGCACGGCCAAAAATACCGCGTCGCAGTTCTTGAGTTCGGGGGCATCATGCGTCGTGAAGACAAGATCGCTTACGCCGGTGAAGCTCGGGTACACCGCAGACAACGGCTGGCCGGCATCGGCGTTGGACGTAATGGCAACAAGTTCAAACTCGGGATGGCCGAGCACGAGGCGAATGAGCTCGGCTCCGGCATATCCAGCCGCGCCGACGATTCCAACCTTCAAAGACATATCAGACTCCTTGTCTGCGATTTATGCACCGATGCGCATTTCGCAGCGGTCGTTATGAAGTGGGTTGAAACTTTAGCACCAAAAGATGCATTTACACGTAAATGGCTTGCATATTCATGCATTGAAACATTCCCGACACATTCGCTTGAAGGAATTGACAAATAGAGCGGGCCCCGTATTGACCGGCACTCCTTACGGTGCCGGGCAACACGGGGGCCGCCCATGCGAAAACTAAGTTGTTAGGATGAGCCAGCTGGCTAGAGCTCGACCGGCACCCATTCGTCGTGATTGCAGATAAAAGCCTCGGGATCTTCGACGCTAAAGAAGACGAGCGTGGGGTCGTTAGGCCCCTCATAGTGCTCGCCCAGGCGCTCTAGATGCTTCCACCCGGCTTCGCGCATTTCGTCTAAAGCCCGGTCATCCAAGCCGGCACGCCCGCGCAAGATGAGCCAGCCATGGCCCGGCCACCAACTCGTGGCCTCAAAGCGCTGGTTTTGCAGCAGTTCCTGCCACACATCTTTAGTGCGCGCTGTCACAAACCACAGCTTGCCGTCCTGAATCTGTGCAAACGAGAACGGACGCACATGTGGCTGCCCGTCCACGCTCGTCGCCAAGTACCACGCCGGCACCGACGTCAGATACTCCAACACCGTATTCAATCCGTCCACGTTTCCTCCTGTACTAGCCAGTTTGAGAGCCTGGTTTGTGTGAGCTAAAGCTCCAGGCGCTCCTCGCTGCCGTCGATATCACAGAAGCGGGCGGCGATATTTCGCACCGAGAAAAACGCAAGGCGACCGTCGTTGGCACTATCGTGTTGCTCGCCGATGCCCACCATGTGCTTAAAGCCGGCTTGGCGCACCCGGTCGCTCACGACCGCGTCGTCCTCGAGCGCGGCCTCGCCGGTCAGCACGATCCAACACTCCCCCGGTTTCCAACCCGAAACCTCAAACTTGGGGTTCGCGCTGAGCTCGGCCCACACGTCCTTATCGCGCGAGGTGCAAAACCACAGCTTGCCATCATCGACCATGGCAAACGAGAACGGCCTCACGCGCGGCTGATATCCGTCCGTCACGTCGATCGTGGCGAGATACCACGCCGGAATACGCCTAAGATACGAACAGGCGCGCTCGAGCTGCGCCGTGCGATCGTTGTCGGTCATAGGGACCCCTTTCCTGCGCTCGAATCGCGCCTAAACAAGTTGAAGATTGATGACGATGACGCAGATGAGCAGCAGCGTCGTCACCACCGCTGCCAGCGCATCCCCGCGGCCAAACGCAAGCGTATGCAGGCGTGTGCGGCCCTGCTCGCCGTGATAGCAGCGTGCATCCATGGCGGCAGACAACGTTTCGGCATGACGGAACACACCCGTGAACAGCGGAATCGCCACACTGCCGAGCATACGCACACCGCCGAGCAGGCCTCCCGTCACGCGCGCGCCGCGACTCGCCTGTGCATCGGCCGTCTGCTTCATCTCGGTGGCAAACTGCGGCATAAAGCGCAGCGCGATACCCATGATCATGCCGAGCTCGTGCGCAGGAAGTCCCACACGCGCAAACGGCGCGAGCAGGCGCTCAAAGCCCGCGGTGAGGTCGAGCGTCGGTGTGGTGAGCGTGATGGCACTCATACCAGCCATCATCAAGGTCAGACGGCACGCCATAAAGGCAGCGGAATGCAGCGAGCCCTCGCTTATCTGCAAAATGCCGTGCTGCCACAGGATGCGCCCGCTCTGGTCGGAAAACAGGTTGAGCACCGCGACCACGATGACGATCGCCAGCAGCGGCGCCATCGATGACAGGACGCGACGAGCCGGCACCCGAGACACGGTATAGATCAGGACAACGAAGATTGCGACCGGGACCAGTCCGCGGAAGCTACTGACCGTGAGCGTCGTGATCAGAAACACAAAGCCCAAGAGCAACTTAGTTCGCGGGTCCAGGCGGTGGATTGCACTATCGCCGGAATAGTAGCTGCCAAACGAAAACGCCTCCATTAGCTGCCCTCCTCTCGCTCGACCGTCTTGGATTTAGCAATGTCCGCGACGTTAGAAGGACCGTCCGAGCGACCGATTAGCAGGTCCACCAACTCGTCTGTCAGCGACTCAACCGTATAGAGGCCGTCAAAGCGCAGCGGCACGCCTGCCTTCGCAAGCGCCAGCGCCATGCGCTGGGCAGCGGGAACACCCAAGCCGATTGATTTAAGCTCATCGGCATGCGCAAAAACCTGAGCGGGCCTGCCCTCGGCAAATACCGTGCCCTCGTTCATTACGACGATACGGTCGCAGCAATTGGCCAGGTCATCCATGCTGTGCGAAACCATGACGACGGTCAGGACCCCATGGTGAAGTCGATCGATGAGCTCCAGGAAATCACTGCGCGCCGCCGGATCGAGCCCTGCCATAGGCTCATCGAGCACCAGGACCTCAGGCTCCATGGCAAGCACGCCAGCAAACGCCACGCGCCGCTGCTGCCCGCCGGAGAGCTCAAAGGGGTTCTTGTCGCCCACCGTAGCCAGGTCGAGACCCACGCGCGCGAGCGATGACTCAACGCGGCGGGCGACCTCGGCCTGCGACAAGCCAAGGTTACGCGGACCAAATGCCACGTCCTGTGTCACGGTCTCGGCAAACAGCTGACGCTCAGGATATTGAAACACCACGCCGACCTTGGCCTTAACCGCAGCGGCGTCTTTCTTGTTTGATAGGTCGAGCCCCAGCGCGCAAACGCTTCCCTCCTGCGGACGGATCAGCCCGTTGAGATGCTGGACCAGCGTCGATTTACCCGAACCGGTATGGCCTGCTAGCCCCAGGAACTCGCCGCGACGCACCGTCAGCGATACATCGCGCAGCGCCCACGGGCTGCTTGGGTCGTTTCCCCAGAGAGCCTGTTTGCTCGATTTGCCCGCAGTGGCCGAGCGCTTATGCCAGCGGCGGCGCTCGCGCGGACTGAGCGAATAACTGTACGAAACATGGGATAGCTCGATGACGGGCTCCGACGCGTTCCCCTCGTTGTCTACCGGAACAGTGCCGTCAGCGATTTCCAACTGGGATGCGGAAGACTGCCCCGCGGTGCCTGCCCCACTCCGCTCGGCATAGACCTGCGCAACCTCGGCAACCATATCTGCCTCACGCACCTGCGAATGAACAGGCACGCCCTTCGCACGAAGCGCCATGCCCAAACGGCACGACTCTGGCATGTCAAGGTTGAGCTGAGCGAGTTCATTCGCCCGCGTCAGAATCTCCTCGGGCGTGCCCAGCATGGCAACTCGTCCCGTCTGAAACACGGCGACACGATCGGCCTCGGCAGCCTCTTCCATAAAGTGCGTAATCATCACGATAGTCATGCCGCGAGCGTGCAACGCGCGGCAAGCCTTCATAAGACCCTTGCGTCCGCGCGGATCGAGCATCGAGGAGGCCTCATCCAATATGAGCACGCGCGGCTCCATGGCGAGCACGCCGGCAAGCGCCACGCGCTGCTTTTGGCCACCCGAGAGTGCATGGGTCTCGTGGCGCTCAAAGCCCACCAGACCCACGCCCTTCAGCGCCTCGCGTACGCGCTGCGCAATTTGCGCCGATGGCACGCCAAGGTTTTCGGGACCGAACGCAACGTCATCTTCGACAAGCGTCGCCACAAGCTGGTCGTCGGGATTCTGGAACACCATGCCAGCAGTCGAGCGGATGTCGTAGACCAGCTCGGGATCGGACGCGTCCATGCCGTTGACGCACACCGTTCCCGCATCGGGCTGCAGCAGCGCGTCCAAATGCTTGGCAAACGTCGACTTGCCCGACCCGTTGCCACCGAGGATGCAGAAAAACTCGCCATCCTCGATGTTTAGATCGACGCCGTCGAGTGCCGGCACGGCACCGTCATAGCTAAAGGAAACGCCCCGACACTCAATCATGCGCGGCCTTTGACCTGGTCCTTTTTAGGCGTGATGAGGTTGGAGACTGCTTTATACACCGCCAGTGTCAACACCGAGTTAAGCACGGTCTTGATAAGGTTGAACGGCAGCACGGCAGGAATCATGAGCGGTGCGATCACATCGACCGAGCCGTACCAGAACCAAACGCCAATGGTCAGATTCGCGACCATAGAAAGCGCCGT
>CABUTH010000068.1 GCA_902494465.1 uncultured Collinsella sp. | reverse complement strand
GCGACGGCGTCCTTGTACTCCTCGACGTTGTCGATGCGCGCGTACACGCTGCCGCTGCCTGCTTCGGTGAAGTACTCAGTCGTCACGCCTCCCGAGTGTGTATAGGAAGCGTTGCGCCAAGTCTTGCCGTTGTACTTGACGGGGTCATTCTCGGTCCACTCAAAACTGGCATTCCACTTTGCCTCGTAGTCGAACAGTTCGTCGGCGTTCTTGTCGGAGTCAAAGACGGGGATGAAGCGGTCGCTGGCGTGCTCGCTCTCGGTGAACTTAAACTGGGCCCTGTCAGCGGTATCGCCGGCGACGTCGGTGATCTCGACGCCCTCGGGGACCTCGACCTTAAACCAAATGAAGTCGGTCCTCATATCCACGGCTGGCTTTTCTGCGCCGCCGCCACCGCCACTGCCGGTAGCGCCGCCGCTTCCGCCGCAACCCACCAGGGCAACCGCGGCAAAAAGACTCATGCAGAGGGTGAGAATCGCAAAGGCCTTCTTTTTCATGGTCGTGTCCTCCTCGATCTGTAACCGCCCATGGATTACCTGTCTTTACTGTACGCGTGAGCAGCTCATTCGGGTGGGCCATGTGTCCCATTCTGGGGGCAGGATTTGCGCCGACAAGTGGCAATATGTTCGGGCGCAAAAGAGGGGAGGGCCGATGCTGTCGGCCCTCCCCGGGTTGGGCGCCCGTTGTTTTAATGGGGCGCGCCTACGCGGGTTCGCGTTGGCGCGTACGGGTGCCCCGTTACTTGATCTCGATGCTCGAAATCTCGACTTCACGTGCCTCGTCAACTGCTTTCTTCATGTCGTCGGGGAACTCGATGGAGTTGAGAAGCGCCTCGGCTTCTTTCTTGTGCAGGTCGAAGTTCGCGATGAGAACGCAGACGCTTCCCGGCTCAACGTCGGTAAAAAGCATGGTTGAGATGCCGCTGTTGTCCTCGTATGTTCCGACGAGCCACGTCCTGCCGTTATACTCGACGGACCCGCCATCCTTCCACTGGAACGTATCCCCCTTCTTTTCCGCCTGGTCGGCGTGGGATTCCTCGGCCGTCAGCGCTTTTTTCCAAACGGGGATAAAGCGATCGGCCGAGGCGTTCTCGTCTTCGGGGAAGGTGAGCTGGACCCTGTCGGCATTCTTGCCGGCAGAGTCGCTTACGCCGACGCCCTCGGGCATCTCGACCTTAAACCAGATGTAGTCGGTCTTCTTGGCGACGGGGGCCTTTTCCTTGCTCTCGCTCTTGGGGGCGCTGCCGCCGCCCGATGCGCTCCCGCCGCAGCCCACAAGGGCGAGCGCGGCAAAGAGGGCGATGCAAAGGGAAAGGATTGATAGGGTCTTTTTCATCATGGTGGCGTCCTCCTTGTCTGCTGATGACATCACGGCGCCGCATGCTGTTGGGGTACTGATTGCGCTGGCGGCGGATGTCTCTGTGTACTGTGCGACTTATGCCTCCGTTCATCGCTTGTGGCCGTTGCGCGGCCGTTCCCCAACGGGTTCCTTACTTATAGATATGCCCCAGCTTGTGCTGCTCGGGAGTCTCGAAAGGTGGGCCATGTGTCCCATGTTTGCGTTGTCGACGCCTATCGCGTGCCATAGAAATCTGCGATGGCCAGGTGCGCTGACGCTCATGTACTTATGGGCTAGACTTAGCACCATTACGTGATCGATGCGGTTGGTCGGCGATTCCGCCCGACCGATGTATATGACTTGAAGGTGCATGCGTATGAGCCAAGAGATGATGGACAAGACCTGCCGCGGGTTTGCCGAGGCGCTGGCCGCGCGCGAGCCCGTTCCCGGCGGCGGCAGCGCGAGCGCCTTTGTGGGCGCGCTGGGCGCCTCGCTTTGCGGGATGGTCGCGCGCTATGGCGCGACGAACCCCGCGCTTGCCGATCGCGCGGACGATCTGACACACGCATTTGCCCAGGCGGATGAGTTGGCGCAGGAACTTGTGGGTCTGGTCGCCGAGGATGTTCGTGCGTACGGCCAGGTGTCTGCGGCATACGGTACTCCGCGCGAGGACCCGACGCGTGCGGCTGCAATTCAGGATGCGTTGCACGTGGCCGCCATGCCGCCGTACCGCATTATGGATGCGTGCGGTCGTGCGCTGGCGCTGCTCGAGGACATGGCGGACAAGGGCTCCCGACAGCTGCTGTCCGACGTGGCATGCGGCGCCGTGTTCTGCCGCGCCGCCATGCAGGGCGCGAGCTTGACGCTCTTTGCGAACACCACGTCTATGAAGGATCGTGTCCGCGCCGAGGAGCTCGAGGCGGCGTGCGATGAGCTGCTGGATACGTGGCTGCCGCGCGCTGATGCGCTGGCGCGCCGCGCCGCCGACGCAGCCAGGAAGAGGGGATAGCCATGGCTGAGCTGCTGAAGGGCGCTCCCGTTGCCCGCGCGTTGACTGAGGAGCTTGCCGCTCGTTGTGCTGTTCTGCGCGAGCGCGGCGTTGTTCCGACGCTGGCCATTGTCCGTGTAGGCGAGCGCGAGGACGACCTGTCCTACGAGCGCGGCGCACTCAAACGCTGCGAAAAGGTGGGCATCGAAGCTCGTCGCGTGTTGCTTCCTGCCGATGTTTCGCAGGACGAGCTATTGGCGGCTATAAAGGACATCAATGCCGACCCTGCTGTTCACGGATGCCTGATGTTTCGTCCGTTGCCCGCTGGGCTTGACGAGGATGCGGTTGCCGCGGCACTCGATCCCGCCAAAGATGTTGACTCCATGACACCTGCCTCGCTGCTCACCGCGCTTTCGGGTCGTGGCGAGGGCTTTGCTCCTTGCACGGCCGAGGCCGTGCTGGCGTTGCTGGACCATTACGGCGTTGAGCTGGATGGGGCCAAGGTCGCGGTCGTCGGTCGATCGCTGGTAATTGGCCGTCCCGTTGCCGCCATGCTTACGGCTCACAATGCCACAGTGACGACGTGCCATACGCATACGCGCGACTTGGCTGCCGAGTGCCGTTCTGCCGACATTGTTGTTGCCGCGGTTGGACGTGCGCACACGATTGGCGCGGATGCGGTTCGCGAGGGCCAGACGATCATCGATGTGGGTATTAACTGGGACGAGGCCGCCGGCAAGCTGGTCGGCGACGTCGATTTTGATGCTGCGGAGCCGGTTGTTGGCGCAATTACTCCCGTGCCGGGCGGCGTGGGGGCTGTGACCACGGCGATCCTCGCCAAACACGTGATTGAGGCGTCGGAGCGTGCATCGAAATAGGCGTTTTGGGCTGTATGAAGGGTCAGTTATATACCCACTGTGCAAAAAACGCCAAATATGAGTACTGTTGCCAAGATAGTCACATATGTTTTAGGTCTTTTTGGCTTCCTAGCGATATTCATTCTCGTTAGGAAGCTAATTTTATTGAACCTATGGGGAATAACGTTGTCTTGCTTTTGGACAAATGGGGATTTTCGGCACTCGTTACGAGGAAATTTGCTGCTACTAAATTGGTGACAGTACTCATATTTGGCATTTTTTGCACACAGGGGTCCCGAAGGGGTCTCGAAGAGTCGCGGTTTCGCCCTTTTTGCGCCGAAGCGATACACTGTTACCGTTTGATTTCTTCGCTCAAGGAGGACGCGCATGCCGTGCACAACGATTTTGGTTGGTAAGAACGCGAGCTACGACGGGTCGACGCTGGTTGCCCGCAACGAGGACTCGTCCAACGGGGTGTTTGAGCCCAAGCGCATGCGCGTGGTGCATCCCGACGAGCAGCCGCGTGTCTACACGAGTGTCCTGAGCCACCTGACCGTTGAGCTGCCCGACAATCCCATGCGCTACACAAGCGTCCCCGACGTTGTCCCGGGTCATGGAATTTGGGCCGAGGCTGGTTTCAACGAGCTCAATGTTGGCATGTCCGCAACCGAGACGCTCACCACCAACGAGCGCGTCCGCGGCGCCGATCCGCTCGTGGACTACGTGCCCGCCAAGGGCAACGAGGGCGAGGACGGCTATGTTCCGGCGCAGCCCGGCGGTCTGGGTGAGGAGGACATGGTGACCCTGGTGCTGCCGTACGCCAAGTCTGCCCGCGACGGTGTGCGCATTCTGGGCGAGCTGCTCGAGCGCTACGGCACCTACGAGAACAACGGTATTGCCTTTAGTGACGTTGACGAGATCTGGTGGCTCGAGACCATCGGCGGCCACCACTGGATCGCCAAGCGCGTGCCCGATGACGCCTATGTGACCATGCCCAACCAGCTGGGTATCGATAGCTTTGACCTGGACGACGCTGAGGGCGCCCAGGCCGACCACATGTGCTCCGCCGACCTGCGCTCCTGGATGGCCGAGTGGCATCTGGACCTGACGCTGGGCGTCGAGGGCGACGGTCCGGCTGCGGTCTTTAACCCGCGCGAGGCCTTTGGCTCGCACAGCGACAGTGACCACGTCTATAACACGCCGCGCGCCTGGTATATGCAGCGCTGCCTCAACCCCAGCGATGTATGGGACGGTCCCGACGCCGACTACACGCCCGAGAGCGACGATATCCCTTGGAGCCGCGTGCCCGAGCGCAAGGTGACCATCGAGGACATCAAGTACGTGCTTTCGAGCCACTACCAGGGCACGGAGTACGACTGCTACGGCAGCAAGGGCACGCCCGCCACGCGCGGCGCCTATCGCCCCATCGGCATCAACCGCAACAGCCAGCTCGCCGTGTTGCAGCTGCGTCCCTATGCGCAGCCGGCCTATCGCGCCGTGCAGTGGATGGCGCTTGGCTCCAACTCGTTTAACGCGCTGGTTCCGCTGTACGCCAACGTCGAGACCATGCCCGAGTACTATGCCGACACGCAGGCTCGCGTGACGTCCGAAAACTTCTACTGGGCCAACCGCCTGATCGGCGCGCTGGCTGACGTCCGCTTCCATGAGTGCGGTCGCGCGGTCGAGGATTATCAGGAGAAGGTCGGTGGCATGGGCCACAAGCAGATCCATGACATCGACGCTGCCGTAGCCGTTCTGCCCGAGGCCGAAGTGCCTGCCGAGCTTGCACGCGCCAATGAGGCCTTTGCCGAGCGTGTTCGCGTAGAGACCGATGCTCTACTGGGCAAGGTGCTCTACACCACGAGCTGCGCCATGAAGAACTCTTTCGCGATGAACGACAACGTGAGGTAGGGATTTCCCGTCGATCGAATAGCGCTAAAACGCTTTGTCGCTTTCGCTCAATCTTGGGTACAAGAACGCCAATGCAGTTGTTCATGATTGGAGCCAACCATGGTTATGAAACTCGATCAGCTTGTTAACGGCGCCATTAACGTGGGCTTCGGCGCCGCCGCCGTTGCCGTTGAGGGCGGCAAGAAGGTTCTCGACGACCTCGGTACCAAGGGCGAGCAGGTCCGCAAGGATGCCGGCACCCCCGATATCGCCCGCAGCGTATCCGACATGTTCGAGCAGGCGGGTGGCACCATCTCCGACCTGACCGAGCGCCTGGGCATGCAGGGCGAGACTGCGGCACAGCGCGTGCTCGACGAGCTCATCCTGGCCCGCGTCCGCGTTATGACCGCCCCCGAGCGCACGGCCTTCCTGGCCCATGTGCGCGACATCGTCGATTCGGTCGAGGACAACGTGACCTCGGTGCCCGTCGAGTCCGTTGAGCCCGACGACGCAGAGGACGCCGAAGAGGCCGAGTAGCAGCGCAGATGGCAGATTCCACCACCGATTACAACAATCTAGATCCCTTGGGTGACGAGACGGCGGTTGTCGATGAGGTTGAGGCCGCCGTCTCGGGCGCTCGCAAGAAGCCGCGTGCTGTCGATATGGTCCCCGAGGAGCCCGACGCGATGGCGCCGGACGAGGAATACCAGCTCACGCCGGCAGGTCGCCGTGAGCGCATTGGGCAGATCGTTCGCCTGGTCAAAAAGTACCGCGTATGGGATAACCTCACGCCGGTGCGCCTGCGTCGTCTGCTCGAAGAGCTCGGCCCCATGTTCGTCAAGATGGGGCAGATTCTGGCTAACCGCTCCGAGATTTTGCCGCAGCGGTTTTGCGACGAGCTGCGTCGCCTGCGCTCCGACGTAGAGCCGGTGCCGTATGAGGTAGTGCTCCGCTGTCTGGAAGAGGAGTACGGCCAGCGCTTGGGGCAGATGTTCGACGCGATCGACCCCAACCCGCTCGGAAGCGCGTCGCTCGCGCAGGTACACCGTGCCCGCTTGGTGACGGGCGAGGACGTGGCCGTTAAGGTGCAGCGCCCCGGCGCGCAGCAGGTCATGGCGCAGGACATCGACATCATCCGTTCGGTGGTGCGCATCGTTTCCAAGTTCGTCAACACCGATCAGTTTGTTGACTTACACGCCGTCGTCGAGGAGCTGTGGGCCTCGTTTCGCGAGGAGACCAACTTTTTGGCCGAGGCCAAAAACCTCAACGATTTCTATGAGTTCCATAAGAGTGTGCATGGCGTGTCGTGTCCCAAATCCTACTTGGACCTTTGCACCGAACACGTCGTGGTCATGGACTACATCGACGGCATCTCGATTGCCGATCCCGAGCGCCTGGTGGCCGAGGGCTATGACCTTGAAAAGATCGGCTCGGCGATTGTCGAGGACTATTCGACGCAGGTGCTCGATGACGGCTTTTTCCATGCCGACCCGCATGCGGGAAACATCATCCTCAAAGATGGCATCGTTTACTTTATCGACCTGGGCATGGTCGGGCGCATGTCGAGCCACGACCGCGGTATCGTCAAGGATATGATCTTTGCCGTGGCCGAGGGCGACGTGCCCAAGCTCAAGGACTCGCTTATGCGCTTTGCCGTGACGCGCGGCGACTCGGCCGAGCTCGACCATTCGGCCTTTTTGTCCGACTTGGACTTTATCGTCGCCGACTTTGCGGGTCTTGACCTTAAGGACCTGGATATCGGCGAGTTTTTGACCTCGCTGCTAAACTTGGCGCGCAAGAACGACGTTGAGCTGCCGAGCGTGGTGACAATGTTCGCGCGCGGCATGGTGACGCTTGAGGGCTTGCTGACCGAGTACATGCCCAACGTCAACATGATCCAGATTATCCAGACGCATATCAAAAACGAGAAAAGTACCTATGCGCGCGTGCGCGATATGGGGCGCGATCTTGCCGCGAGCAGCTATCGAGCGGCAAAAGGTTCGCTCGAGGCGGCCGAGTACCTGGGGCTGGCGTCGCGCATGCTCACGCGCGGTCAGCTTAAGGTGAACACGCAGATCATGAGCAGCGATAAAGCGCTGCGACAGCTGGGTGGAATTATCGACCGCATGTCGATGGCAATTGTGGTCGCCGGTCTGTTTATCGGTTCGTCGGTGGTGTACTACGCGCGCATCGAGCCGGTTGTGTTCGGTATCCCGGTCATTGGCTTTATGGGCTACGTGAGTGCGCTGGTGCTGGCGTTGATGCTGGGCCGCGAGATCTGGCGCAACAGCCACGGCGGTAAGCATTGATCCCTTGGGGACGGAGGAAAACGGATCATTTTGCCTTGCGTCGCGCCGACGTGGGCTGGTCCGAACAAAACTATGCCGGTTTACGGGGCTGGAGCGCCGAACCTCGACCATGCCGGAATCCGTGCTTTTAAAACCGCAGGTAGATGAGTCGTTGGTTTTCGAAAATGGCAGGTATGGTTGCGAGGTGCTGATTCAGCGCCGTAATCCGGCATAGTTTTGAAACGGGCTGTTCTTGCAAGGTCCGACGACAGCTCTTCCTATTGCAAACCATAGCTTTTACCTTGGGCTTCGCCTGTGTGCGGGGCCCTTTTGCGTGCTACCATATCGACAGTAATAATCGATGGCCTAGATGGTGGTGCGGAGACGCACGAATGCGCGGTTTTCCTGTGCGTTTGGGAGAATCGGGGTGCAAGTCCCCGGCTGTACCAGTAACCGTAATTCCTCTTGGCCCGGGATAGTCGCGTCGCAGATCGGACGGCGCGCCCGGGTCGGTAAGGTTAAGTCGGATCGCCTCCCATCTTGTGCGCGGCCGTGGCGAAAGCCGCCGGTACGCGTTGGGCTCTGGAGGGAAGGGGGACTCCGATGGGGGTACTCGAGCGCAATGTGCGCGATGACGTGGGGCAGCCGCTGGGCAATGTCCCAAGTTCAGACAATAGGAGACAAATGGATATGTTTGAGGACGAGTGCCAGCGCGCCTCGTGGCGTCGTCATGGAGCGATTGCCCGTGGCGTAGCCAAGCGCGGTCTGGTGGCGTTCCTGGCTTTTGCCATGGCTTTTGGCACCACGCCGGCGCAACTTTGGGCCGAGGGTGCCGAGGGCATTGCCGAGGCCGTGGCTCAGGCTGCGACGGGCGGCGAGGGCGCGGCGGCCGACGATGGTACCGGTACCGACACCGGCGCGAACAGTGCGGCGGCGAGCGCTGCTGCCGATGGCGCCGACGCTGATCAGGGCGCAATTGCGAGTGCCGCGAATGGCGATGACACCGCCGCAGACAACGTGACTGAGTCCGAGAACTCTGCTGCGACGCCTGCTGCATCGGAGCAGAAGAACGCCGTTGCCGCCGCGCCCGCCACAACGCTTTCGAGCGAGGCCAAGGTCTTCATCCAGGACACCAAGGATAAGGACAGCTCCTATTCCACGAAGTCGGGCGCGCTCAGCGCGGGCGATACGCTCTGGGCCAATATGTACGATGAGGTCGAGGACGACTGGTACGGCACTTCGACTGAGTCCGTTGCCAATCCCGGCACCTGGACTTACACCTGGCTCGCCGGCACGACCAGGGCCAGCAGCAATGTCGCCGACTACACCGAGGTCGTAGGCCACGAGCAGTCGCTCACCGTCACCGCCGCGATGGAAGGCAAATACTTCATCTGCAAGGTAACGGTTGATGGCAAGGACTACTATGGTCCGTCCGTTTCTTCCGGCTCGGGCATCAATGCCAACTACATTCCTGGCCCCGTGCTGGGCGCCGGTCAGATGGAGCTTAACAGCGTCAAGCTGAATAGCGACACGCCGAGCATAGGCGATACCCTGACGGCGACTCCGTACATAAGCTATTATCAGCAAGCCCCCGCCGATGCCAAGGTCACCTACACGTGGTCCGCATCCACCTCGCAGTACTCGGGATTTACCAAGATCGAGGGCGAGACGGGCGCTACGCTCGTGGTGGGCGACGACCTTGAGGGTAAGTACATCAGGGTCGAGGCCAACGCTGGCGTTAACACGGTGAACAAGACCACTTCCAGCAAGGTCAAGCAGGCCGGTGCGGTCGAGATTTCGGCCGTGTCCATCGTTAATACCAAGGACAACACGAGCGTCTTTACGGTGGGGGATACCGCTAAGGCCCGCGCCAAGGAGAAGGGCGGCGCGTACGGCGCGTTCGTCGACGCGGACAAGCTCAACTTCCAGTGGCAGAGCTCTGACACCAAGAGCGGCGCGTATACCGATATCGCGGGCGCCACGGGTGAGACCCTCGAGCTTACCGACGCTTTGGGTGGCAAGTACCTCAAGTGC
>CABUTH010000067.1 GCA_902494465.1 uncultured Collinsella sp. | reverse complement strand
GAATGCGGCGTGGCCGCCGCGGCTGAATTAGACACTCACCATTGTCGGCCTGATCCGCGGTCTTTCATGCAGCAGGGGCTCTCAATGTTTTTATGTCCTGCTCATATCGTCTCTGCCGGTAGATTGGGACACTCCTTGTCAGGTAGTCATTGGGGACGTTCTTGTTTGACTAGCCGTTTAAGAACGCCCCCAACGACTACATAGGATGAGAGTGGATAATCTCCCGGTTTGAGCCTGCATTCAAGCTCAGAGTGGGAGATTATCCACTCTCATTTGTTGTATGTCCGAAAATCCACGCTCGTTTAAATTCTGCCTACATTTGCAGGAACAGTTCGTGGAGGCGGGTGTCTTCGTCGAGCTCGGGGTGGAAGGTGACGCCGAGCTGGTTGCCTTGGCGGGCGGCGACGATGCGACCGCCGACTTCGGCTAGGGCCTCAGCGTCGCCGTGCACTTCGACGATGCGGGGCGCGCGGATAAACGTCAGCGGCACCTCACCGTCGATACCGCCTACCTGCCCCTTGGTGCGAAAGCTGCCGAGCTGTCTGCCGTAAGCATTGCGCTCAACGAGCACATCCATGGTTGCCAAGCGCGGCGTCCCCTTATCGTCGTGGGCGGCAAGATCGCGCGCCAACAGAATCAAGCCGGCGCAGGTGCCCAGGACGGGCATGCCCTCAACAATGCGGGTGCGAAGCTCATCGAGCATACCAAGCTCGGTAAGTAACTTGCCCTGAACGGTGGACTCGCCGCCGGGGAGGACCAGGCGGTCAAAGTTCTGCTGCAAATCGGCCGCCTGCCTCAGCTCGATACAACGTGCGCCCAGCTCGGACAGTCTTGCCTCGTGCTCGGCAAAAGCGCCCTGGACCGCCAGCACGGCGACCGTTTGGTCTGCATAATCGCTCATGTGCGATCCTTTCTGCTGGACTAGCGCCCGCGCTCCTCCATGATGATCTCGATTTCGTCGGCGTTGATGCCCACCATGGCCTCGCCCAGGTCCTCCGAAAGCTCGGCGATGAGCTTGGCGTCGGTGAAGTTTGCCACGGCCTTGACGATGGCGGCGGCGCGCTTGGCGGGGTCGCCGCTCATAAAGATGCCCGAGCCAACAAAGACGCCCTCGGCGCCCAGCTGCATCATCAGCGCGGCGTCGGCGGGGGTCGCGACTCCGCCGGCGGCAAAGTTTACGACGGGGAGCTTGCCCGTGGCATGGACCCCGCGCACCAGCTCGACCGGAACCTGCAGCTGCTTGGCTGCCTCAAAGAGCTCGTCGTCGCGCAGGGCAACAACGTCGCGGATCTGCTTTTGGATCTTGCGCATATGGCGCACGGCCTGAACGACGTCGCCCGTGCCCGGCTCGCCCTTGGTACGAATCATCGTGGCGCCCTCAGCAACACGGCGCAACGCCTCGCCCAGATCGCGGGCACCGCAGACAAACGGCACGTCAAACTGGGTCTTGTCGATGTGATAGACATCATCGGCGGGGGAGAGGACCTCGGATTCGTCGATGTAGTCGATTTCGATGGCCTGCAGGATCTGCGCCTCGACAATGTGGCCGATGCGGCACTTGGCCATAACGGGGATGGAGACAGCTTTTTGGATGCCCTTGATCATCTTGGGATCACTCATGCGCGAGACGCCGCCTGCGGCGCGGATGTCGGCCGGGATGCGCTCGAGCGCCATGACGGCGCAGGCGCCCGCCTCCTCGGCGATGCGTGCCTGCTCGGGCGTGGTGACGTCCATGATGACGCCGCCCTTGAGCATCTGCGCGAGCTCGCGATTGAGTTTGACTCGATCGGCCTTGCTGGTCTGTTCTGCCATGGTTGCTCCCCTGGTTGGCATGTACATTGCTTGACTGAACATCCTATCGGGGAGCTGGGTATGGCGAAATACTCAGTTTTCGAGATAATAACAAGGTCAGACTAATGCCAGATTGAATGACTCGACAAGGTCAGGTGACAAACTCATGCTTGACTATAATTTGGAAAACCGCGGCGAAGCATCGCTCTATGAGTATGTTTACCAGCAAATTCGAGATGATATCGTAGCTGGACGCATTGCGGCGGGGGAACATCTGCCGTCTAAGCGCGCCTTTGCCAATCATCTGGGAATTAGTGTCATTACAATCGAAAATGCATATAGCCAGTTGCTTGCCGAGGGTTATATTTGCTCAAAGCCGCGCCGTGGTTACTACGCGTGCGAACTTCCGGATGCGCCGGTTTTGTCTTTGGCCGCGGGGGATATCGACCGAGATGCTGTCTCTGTTGGCCCCAGCGCGCATGATTCCGACGGACAGACCGAGCAGTTCGAGGCTCTTTCTTCTTCCGCCTTGGAGGCGGCGCGGCTTTGGCAAAGCGCGCTACGGGCGACACTGATGTCCGAAGACGAACGTGAAATCTTTTCGCCCGCGCCGGCGCAGGGCACCGCTCGGCTGCGACGTGCGATTGCGCACCATCTACGCGGGACGAGGGGTATGAATGTCAATCCCGACAATATCGTTATCGGTGCGGGCGCCCAGTTGCTCGATACCATGTTGGTTCAGCTGCTTGGCACGGACAAGATATATGCCGTTGAGGATCCGGGCTATTTGCGCCTGACGCGCATCTATCAGGCTATGGGTTGCGAAGTGCGTCATATCCCGTTGGACGGTGAGGGCGTGGACTTGAGCGCTCTGCAGAAAACCGGGGCGGATGTCCTTCACCTGATGCCGTCTCACCAATATCCGACCGGCCTTGTGACGAGCATTGCACGTCGCTATGCGCTGCTGAGCTGGGCCGCCGAGCGATCAGGTCGGTATCTCATCGAAGATGACTTTGATTGTGAGTTTCGCCTTGCCGGCAAGCCGATTCCCGCGCTCGCGTCGATCGATGCCGCCCAGTCGGTTATCTACACCAATACGTTTTCGAAGAGCCTGTCATCGGCGTTGCGTCTAGCGTACATGGTGCTGCCTGATGAGCTGATGGAACGGTTTAGGCGCGACCTTGGTTTTTACGCCTCTCCGGTGAGTTCTGTTGACCAGGTCGCTTTGGCTCGTTTGCTGGAATCGGGCGATTACGAGCGCCATGTAAACCGGGTCCGCGTTCGTGCTCGTGAGGCGCGTGATGGTCTGACGTCGCTTGTACGGAAAACGTTTCCGGCAGGGGAAGTCTCGATCGAGCATGCAGATGCGGGCCTTTACTGCACCGTTGCCCTGGCCGAGGACAAGGCGGGGGAGAGTTTCGCGAAGGCTCTCGCTGACGCTCGTATTTCCTATGTCAACATCGCCGATTGCCTGTGGACGGCTGATCGGGCATCGACTAAGAACGCTCCATCTCGCGTCCTCATACAATACGACGACCTGAGCCCTCAGTCGCTCAGTGTTCTTCAAGAGCAGCTGCAATAATCCCACGAAGAAGGCCCGAACCAATACGGTCCGGGCCTTCTTCGAGCTAGAGGTTATGTCTCAGGCAGTTGGCTTAGCCAAAGTAGCGCTTGAGCAGACCGGCGAAAGCCTTGCCGTGGCGAGCCTCGTCGCGAGCCATCTCGTGCACGGTGTCGTGGATGGCATCGAGGCCAGCGGCCTTGGCGCGCTTGGCAAGATCGGTCTTGCCGGCGGTGGCGCCGTTCTCGGCCTCAACGCGCATCTCGAGGTTCTTCTTGGTGGAGGCGGTCACGACCTCGCCCAGGAGCTCGGCGAACTTGGCGGCGTGCTCGGCCTCCTCGTGGGCAGCCTTCTCCCAGTACAGACCGATCTCGGGATAACCCTCGCGATGGGCGACGCGAGCCATGGCCAGGTACATACCGACCTCGGAGCACTCGCCCTCAAAGTTGGCGCGCAGGTCGGCAACGATGTCCTCGGAGACGCCCTCCATCTTGGCGACGCCCACGACGTGCTCGGCAGCCCACTCGAGCTGGCCCTCCTCCTGCTTCAGGAAACGAGAACCGGGAACGCCGCACTGGGGGCACTTAAAATCCTCGGGCAGCTGGTCGCCGTCGAACTCTTCCACATAACCGCAAACGGGGCAAACAAACTTCATGATTCGATCCTTTCGATCGATGGCGATGGTGCGCTCGTCCGGTCCCGTAAGGGCCCTCTCCGGACGTGCGTCTTGACGAGTTCTATTATCCATAAATGAGACCGAATGTGAAGCCTATTAGGAATGATTTTTAATAAAACAATTTTGGGCATGTGAAGATGTTGATTGATTAACGATTGCTAGACCTCGTGCGACCTCCGATGAGTACAATCGGTCGAGCAAATGTTGACCTATCAACAAATGAAGGAGTTTCCTTTATGCATCTAGTCCGTCGTGCCTGGTGCCGAACATATCAGACGGTTTTTCGCATCGCATTGCCGATCCTGCCCTATACCGAGCCGCGCATTTTGGAGCATGCCGAGGATGTGCCCGCGGTGCTTCAAAAGCGCTCGATCCAGAAGGTCCTTATCGTGACAGACCCTGGTATTGCACGTTTGGGGCTCACGGCATCACTCGAGCGTGCGCTTACGGGTCAGGGGATTGGCGTTACGGTCTATGCCGAAACGCGTGCGAACCCCACGGTCTCAAACGTGGAGGAAGCGGCGTCCCTGTATCGCGAGAGCGCCTGCCAGGCCATTATCGGCTTTGGCGGCGGTTCGGCCATGGACTGCGCCAAGGGCGTGGGCGCACGCATCGCACAGCCAAATAAGCCCATCAACAAGATGCGCGGCCTGTTGCGCGTCCACCGTCTCCTGCCGCTGCTTATTGCGGTTCCCACTACCGCCGGTACGGGAAGCGAAGTCACACTCGCGGCGGTTATCACCGATGACGAGACGCACTACAAATACCCCATTAACGACTTTGTGCTTATTCCGCGCTTTGCGGTGCACGACCCCGAGTTTACACGCGGCCTGCCCGCCTCCATTACGGGGCAGACGGGCATGGATGCTCTGACACATGCCGTCGAGGCGTTTATCGGGCGCAGCACCACGCCCTATACGCGTAAGATGGCGCGTCAGGCGGTCCAGCTCATCCGCGACAATTTGCTCGAGGCTTATGAGCATGGCGACGACATGCGCGCTCGTCGCAATATGCTTTCGGCGGCGTATAAGGCGGGCGTTGCGTTTACTCGCTCCTATGTCGGATATGTGCATGCCATCGCGCACAGTCTGGGCGGCCGATACGGAATTCCGCACGGTTTGGCCAACGCGATCATCCTGCCGCACATGCTTCGCGCTTATGGTGACGCCGCCGCCCCCAAGCTTGCCGATCTTGCTCGCATGGCCGGTATCGCGCCGGCTAACGCGCAGGACAGTCTTGCGGCCGAGGCCTTTATCGATTGGGTCGACCGCATGAATGCCGCCTTGGGCATTCCCAAATATGTGACGGGCATTCGCCGCTCCGACATTCCTGAGATGGCGGCCCATGCCGATGCCGAGGCCAATCCGCTGTACCCCGTTCCACTTTTGATGGATCGTTTGGAGCTCGAGCGTATGTACGAGGTCGTCGCGGGTGGTATGTTTGAGGGCGAGAACTAGGAGGGTCCATGAACACCGAGGAAATCGCGCGCATTGTCGGCGAACAGCGCGCCTACTTTAAGACGCACGCCACGTTTGATGTCGATGCTCGACGCCGCGCCCTCGTGCGCCTGCGCGAGGCGGTGCGGGCACACGAGACCGATATCGCCCATGCGCTCAAGACCGATTTGGGAAAGTCGCATGACGAGGCCTATATGTGCGAGATCGGCACCTCGCTTTCCGAGATGCGTCATCAGATTGCACATGTGGCTCGATGGAGTCGTCCGCGCCTGCGTCCGTGTGACCTCGCCAACGCCGTAAGCGTGTGCAAAACGCAAGCCGTGCCCTATGGTGTCACGCTCATCATGGCACCCTGGAACTATCCGTTTTTGCTAACGCTCGAGCCGCTTGCCGGCGCCCTTGCCGCGGGCAATACCGTGGTCATCAAGCCGAGCGCCTATGCTCCGGCATCGAGTGCGGTGCTCAAGCAGATCTGCGAAGAGGCATTTGATCCGCGTTTGGTGACGGTTGTCGAGGGCGGGCGTGCCGAGAACGAAGCGCTGCTCGATGAGTGCTGGGACAAGATTTTCTTTACCGGCAGCGTCTCGGTCGGCAAGCTCGTCATGGAGCGTGCTAGTAAAAACCTTACGCCCGTGACGCTTGAGCTGGGCGGAAAGAGCCCCTGCATCGTGGATGCGACGGCAAACTTAAAGGTCGCGGCACGACGCATCGCCTTTGGCAAATGGCTCAACGTGGGGCAGACCTGCGTGGCGCCCGACTACCTGCTGGTCGATACGCGCGTGCACGACGAGCTGTTGGGCCTCATCAAGGAGGAGGTCAGTCGCATGTTTGGCGAGCACCCGCTCGACAACGAGGATTACGGGCATATCGTCAACGCCAAGCATTTTGCGCGCGTGCGCGGGCTGATCGATCCCGATAAGGTCGTGTTTGGAGGTGCCGCGCGCGAGGCTTCGCTCAAGATCGAGCCGACGATTTTGGACGGCGTGTCCCCCGATGACGCCGTGATGCAGGAAGAAATCTTCGGTCCCATCTTGCCGGTGCTGACGTTCGAGAGCCTGGATGAGGCTGAGGCGTTTATTGCAGATCGTCCGACGCCGCTGGCCCTGTATATCTTTAGTCAGGATCGCGCGGTTCAGCAGCGCTTTGTGCGCTACGTGCCCTTTGGCGGCGGCTGCGTCAACGACACCATCATGCATCTGGCTACGAGCCATATGGGCTTTGGCGGCATGGGCGCGAGCGGTATGGGGCAGTACCATGGCCGGGAGAGCTTCGATACATTTAGCCACAAGAAGAGCATCGTGAACAAGGCAACATGGCTGGACGTGCCGTTCCGCTATGCCCCTTACGCAAGCTGGAAGCACAAGTTCGTGCGCATGTTTGTGCATTAGAATCAGATGAGGATGAATTTGTGTCCGCACGGGTCTGTAGACTTCTCAATAAGGTTAAACGCCGGGTATCTCGGCCGTTAGAGGAGCTGCTATGTACGAGCCTTCACGTGTCCTTCTGTCATTTCATATTGCAGGATTTCAATATGCCGACGGTGCCTTGGTCCTGGGCGATCTTAAAGCGGGCGATAAGCTGACGCTGCATGCCGAACGTGACAATCCTCACGACCCCGAGGCGGTTGCAATCTATTATGGCAAGACCAAGCTTGGCTATGTTTCGGGAAACGAGGTTGGCCCGCTGTCCTTGATGATGTATTACGGGCACGAGGACGTATTTGAGGCCCGTGTGCAACAGGTTGCCCCCGAGCGCAGTCCGTGGCATCAGGTGCGCGTTGGCCTCTATGTGGTGGATGCTCGCTAATCGGCAATGGAGGCACATGTGTTTGATGACGATGACCTGTTCGATCTGGTAGATGATCCGTTTGAGTGGGATTTGCTGCTCGATGACGATGAGTTGGAGCAGGACCGCAGGAAACGGCAGGACAAGAAAACTCAGGGTGACGCTTCGAAAAAGCGAGACAAGCGCCGCCACGGGCTGTTCGGCGGGCTCTTTGGATAACCGCCGCATTGCTGCGTCTGTATACTTAGCACGAGTTGGACACGTTGCGAAATGAGGACATAGACGATGATGTGGTTTACCGCCGACCTGCACCTGGGCGATACGAATATCTTGCACGACATGGATCGGCCGTTTGGCTCGGTCGAGGAGATGAACCGCAAGGTCATCGATGCCATCAATGAGCGCGTGGCTGTGGACGACCGCCTCTATATCTTGGGAGACTTTACCTATCGTTTGCCCCTGGCGGAGGCGGTGCGCCTGCGCGAGCGCATCGAATGTCAGAACGTGACGCTCATCCGCGGTAACCATGACGGCGACTGGGAAGATCCAGACGCGCCGCACATTTGGGATGAGGTGCGCGATTATCTGGAGGTCGCCCCCGGTTACGCTAAGGGCCATCGCCTGGTAATGAGCCATTACCCCATGCTCAGCTGGAACGGCAAGCCGCGTGGCGCCATCATGTTGCACGGGCATATCCACAGCAGGGGAGACCGCACCAACGCGCGCAACCGCGATCGCGAGCGCCCCATCTTTCGCTATGATGTCGGCCTTGATGCCAACGAGTACAAGCCCGTAAGCCGTGACCAAATCCTAGGCTTCTTTGGACTGTAGCTGTAAGTGCAGGTAGAATGAACGCGCCGCGCGGATGGTCTGTGCGGCGCGTTTCAGTAGGAGCGATGAATCCATGAGGGCTATCCAGCGCATTAACCATAACGCTGCCATCTGCGAAGACGGCGCGGGGCGTCAGCTTATCACGCTGGGTCGTGGTATCGGCTTTGGCGATATGCCGCACGAGGTCGACCTGGATGTCATCACGCGTACCTTTTACGACATTGATTCAAAGTACCTGGCGTTTATCGATGAGGTCGATCCCGAGGTGCTGGAGTTTTCTGCTCAGCTGGCCGATATCGCGACCGGACAGCTTTCGTACGAATTGAGTCCTAACCTTCCCATTACATTGGCAGACCATATTCAGTTTGCCATTAAGCGCGCCCGCGAACACATGGTGGTGTCGTTGCCGCTCGAGCGCGATCTGGAGCAGCTGCATCCCATCGAATACCGCTTGGGCGAGCTGGCCGTTCGTGGCATTCAGAAAAGCTTTCGTGTGCGTATGCCCCGAAGCGAGGCCGCGGGCATTGCCATGTCGATTGTCAACGCATCGGTTAAGCCGAGCGAGCGGCGCGTGCTGGCTGAACAACATGAAGAGTATCTGCTCGATATGACGGTCGCGATTATTCAAGAAGAGTTGGGTGTGAAGGTTGATCGCTCGTCGTTCGCCTTTACTCGCTTTGCCACCCATGTGCGCTATCTGCTCGACCGCGTGGCAAAGAAAGAGCCGATCGATACCGAGAACTCCGGTCTTTACGACGTGCTCGTGGAGCAGTATCCGGCGGCATCGCGTTGCGCTCACCGTGTCGACGATCTGATTCAAGAGACCTTTGGCGAGCCATTGGCCCAAGAGGAGCTCGTCTATCTGATCATGCATGTGAATCGCGTGGCTTCTGTCCACTCGGATAAATAGGCTCTCTGGTATTTCCTTTCCGTCATGGCGACCGTTCGCGGGTCGTTTGCTACCGTTCGTCGGTAATCTGAGCCGCAGCGAACGCATCTGCCGCATATACTCGCCGTGTGTTGGGTGTTACTCACGGCGCAGCTCCGAGAGGCACTACCGATTCTGCCGAGGCCATAATTGGGTCTCTGTCGGTTGTGCGCGGGGCTTTTTTCATGTCGATCCACCCGGGAATCACATGCAAATCAATCTCTTGCCAACTGATATCGCGCGCTGCGCAGGCGCGAGCGGAATCGTGCGTCTTGGTGCCGTGAAGTCCCACGGCCTTTAGTTGGAAGAGAAGGGATTCGACATGGCTGTCGATAACAAGAAGATTGCCGAGGACGTGCTTGCTGCCGTCGG
>CABUTH010000066.1 GCA_902494465.1 uncultured Collinsella sp. | reverse complement strand
TGGCTACTACGATATCGGTCACGGCAGGCTTGCCGCGGGTGACCGTGCCCGTCTTATCGAGCACCACGGTGCCCACGCTGCGCAGATTCTCTAGCGCCTCGGCGTTCTTAAACAGAATGCCCATCTCGGCGCCCTTGCCGGTGCCGACCATAATGGCGACGGGCGTGGCCAGGCCCAGCGCGCACGGGCAGCTGATCACCAGCACGGCGACGGCGGAGGTAAGCGCTTCGTTGACGCTTCCGGTCAGCACCATCCACGCCACAAAAGTTACGGCAGAGATTACAAACACCACGGGCACGAACACGCCGGCGACCTTGTCGGCCATGCGGGCGATGGGCGCCTTGGTGGCGTTGGCGTCCTCGACGAGCTGGATAATCTTGGCGAGCGACGTGTCGGCGCCCACACGCGTAGCGCGGAAGGTAAACGAACCGGTGCGGTTGACGGTGGCGGCGTTGACGGTGGCGCCGGTGGTCTTTTCCACGGGGATAGACTCGCCGGTGAGCGCGCTCTCGTCCACGGCCGAGCTGCCTTCGAGCACCACGCCATCGACGGGGATGGACTCGCCGGGGCGCACGCGCAGGACCTGGCCGGGAAGGATGGCGTCGACATCGACGGTGGTTTCGGTGCCGTCCTCTGCCACGACGGTCGCGGTCTTGGGCGCCAGGTCGATGAGCGCCTCGATGGCGCCGCCGGTCTTGGACTTGCTGCGCGTCTCGAGGTATTTGCCCACAGTGACGAGCGACAGGATCGTGCCGGCGCTCTCAAAATATAGGTTGTCCATGCCCGTCATCATGGCCTCGTGGACCTGACCCGCGGCTAGCTGGTCGGCCATGATGAACATGGCGTAGAGCGACCAGGCGATGGAAGCAGTGGCGCCCACGGCAATAAGGGCGTCCATGGTAGGCGCGCCGTGCGCGAGCGATTTAAACCCGTTGATAAAGTACGCGTCGTTGACGTAGACGATGGGAATGAGCAGGACGAGCTCGGTGAGCGCGAGCGTCATGCTGTGGGTGTGGTCGGTGAAGACGCCGGGCAGTGGCCAACCGAGCATGTGCCCCATGCCTATGTAGAACAGTGGGATGAGGAATACGATCGAGACGATGAGGCGGGTGCGCATGGCAGAGGCGGCGGCCTCCAACTTTTTGGTCGGCGACTCCATATGGGCGGCGCCGGACCTGGCTTGCGCGTTGCCGTTTGAGTTGGCGGCATCGGTGCCCGTGCTAACGGGCGAGGCCGAATAACCCGCGCGATCGACGGCGGTACAGATGTCGTCGGGGGAGACCTGCGCGGGGTCGTAGTCGACCAGCATGGAGCCGGCGAGCAGGTTGACCGCGACGCTTTGGACGCCGTCGAGCTTGCTCACGGCACGGTCCACGTGCGCCTGGCAGGCGGCGCACGTCATGCCGCCCACATCGAATTTATCTTGAGCCATGGCTTCTCCTTTCTGTGGTTCGGTATTGGAATTGTTAACCTGCCGATACTATACACCCATACCCCCTGGGGGTGTCTAGTACAGAAATAATATATGAGATTTCGTTACAGATGAGGATGGATGGTTGGCCGATGGACCGTCCCAACCAATCATCTCAATCTGTAATATCTGGGGACTGTTTTGCCTGCTAGATGTTACAGATCGAGACAAACCATTCGAGGGTAACCCGAACGTCTCGATCTGTAACAGTAAGACCGATGTTTGGGTCCTAGTTGTTACAGATCAAGACAATCTCGGAGCAGATGCCCCGGGCATACAACGTAAAACGCCGGGGCGCCCGCGTGATGGGCGCCCCGGCGCATGTTGGGCAGGGTTTGCGAAGCGGTGGGAGGGAGGAGAAGCCGTCCTCCCGAAATCCTTACTCCTGACGACGCTTCTTGTCAGTCAGGAAGACGCCGGCGGCTACGAGCACGACACCTCCGATGATAAACGTCTCACCGGCGAGCGCGGCATTGTCGCCTGTGGTGGGAAGTGCCGAGTTGGCGGCCGTCTTGGCGTTGCCGGCAGACGGCTTTCCAGTAACCGGCTTAGCGGCAGCCTGCGTGATCTTGGCCTGCTCGGCCTTCGCCGCCTCTTGCTCCTGGCGGGCGATCTCGTCCTTCAGGGCTTGCTCGGCGGCTACGCGTTTTGCCTTCGCCTCGTTGTAGCCGTTGAGAGCCGCGGTGTAGGCGGGCGTCGCAGCATCAAGGTCTGCCTGAGCGGCATCAAGTGCGGCCTTTGCGTTATGTTCTGCCTGCTTGGCGGCGACGCACTTGGCAAAGAGGGCATTGAGCGTATCGTTCGCGTTTGCGTCAGAGCCAGTAGCAATGCCGTTTTCGACGTTGATGGACTTGAGCTTTCCGAGAGTAGCAGCAGCGGCGTCCGATGCGGCCTGAGAATTCTCGACCGCCTGCTCGGCGTTCGCGATGGCATCATTTGCCGTGCTAAGGGCGACTCCGGCATCGGTAACTGCTGCGTCGGCCTCCTTCTTGGCCGCCTCGGCGGTGGCAAGATTATCGGCTGCATTGCTCAGGGCGTCGGCACGGGCCTTCTTTGAAGCAAAGTCGTTTTTCGCCGTGGTCAGATCGCTCGCGGCGTGCTCCGCGGTCGCCGCCTTGGCCTCGGCGTTGTCCTTCGCGGTGTCGAGGGCCTGCTTCTTGGCAGCCTCGTCGAGCTTTGCCTTTTCGAGAGCGCTCTGGGCAGACGTCTGGGCTGCCGTGGCTTCATCAAGCGCCTGATGGGCCTCGTCGGCTTTCTCCTGAGCCGCAGCAACATCGGCTGAATACTTGGCAAGTTCCTTCTTTGCATCTTGCAGAGTCTGCTGCTTTACGAGAGTCTCTGCCTTGGCGTCATCAACCTTCTTCTGACTCTGAGCGGCTTGCTCTTTCGATGCCTTAAGCTCGGCGCGTTTCTGGTTGACGACCTGCTCTGCGGTCGCCACGTTGCTTTGGGCGGCTTTGACCTGGTCTTCGGCTTCGGCAACTTTTCCGTTTGCCTTGGCGAGATTCTGCTTTGCTAGGGCAACAGCGGCGGCGGCACTTGCTACGCTGTCGTTCTTGGCGGCAAGGTCGCTATTCGCGGCAACAATGCCTTCCTGCTTTTGAGCGACGAGGGTTTCAGCTGCCTTTACGGCATCGGCTTTCGATGCCGCTGTGCTGCGCTTTTGCTCAAGGTCTGTCTTTGCGGCGGCGAGCTTTTCGCTGGCTTTGGAGAGGCTCAGCTGATACTGATCAAAGAGATTCTCGAGTTCATCGATCGAGTATTCTTTCTCGTACGAACCGTAATTGCTGTCGATCTCCAAGACGAACACATACGGCCAAAGGGTTCCGCGCGAGTTGATGCCGTATCCCATGGTTTTGGCGTTAGGTTGTACGATATTCAAATAATGGCCGACGGTGTCAAAGTCTGCCCCGCGCTTTTCGAATTCGGTTTTGTGGCTCCAGAAAGTATCCCAAGCATCTTTGGGGGCAACGTTGCCAAGGCCGGCTTTCGCTGCAGCTTCGTCAAATATCTCCTTTTCAGCATCGACCCATTGGTGCGCGATGTTTTCTTTAGTACTGAAGTTCCAAGCGGCATTTTCACAATAGGCGTAATCTGAGTGACCTAGCGTTTTGTCAGAGTAATTGGAGTCGGATTGAGCGACTGCCATTTGCTCGGCCGTCACCCTAAGCTCACTCAATCCAACGCTTGCACGGTATTCGTTAATCTCGCGCAGCTTGTTAAACGATAGCTTGGCGTTGTCGAGTGACGTGCCGTCTTTTTTATCGCCAATGGTCGTCGGGTTTTTATCGCTCTGCCTATAGATGATGTTTGCAGCGTCGTTGGCACCGATGAACTGGTAGAAGCCGATGACGCTCTGCGCCTCCGCTGTCGTTGCCTTATCGGTTGCTGCCTTGCACGTATCGTATGCTTTCTGTGCATCGACAACGGCTTGATCGGCGGCCGCCTGGTTTACCTTGGCGGTTTCGAGCGCCTTGTCTGCCTGCTCCTTCTCGGCTTTTGCCTGGTCGACTTGTTTCTGAGCGGCCTTTGCCTTCTCCAGTTCGGCAGCATGTGCCTGCTTTGCCGAGGTCAACTCCGATTGCGCCGCATCGGCTTTCGTCTGGGCTGCCGTTACATCATTTTCGGCTGCTGCGACTGTCTGCTTCTTGGCTTTGAGCTCGCTTTCGGCGCCGGTGAGGGCGTCCTGCTTGGATTCAACGTCGCTATTTGCCCGAGAAAGGCCTGCTTCGGCAGTCGCCTGCTGCTTTTTCGCCTGGTCGAGTGCGCTTTGGGCAGCATCGACCTTTGCCTGGGCGGCGTCATACTCCGGGCCCTCGGCGCCTGCCTTTGCGGCCGCCAAATCGGCTTGTGCGCTGTCGTATGCCGCCTGTGCCTCAGCCGCCTTGCCATCCGCGGCGGTCTTTGCCTGCTGGGCGGAAGCCAGCGTGCCTGCCGCCTCGTCGTAAGCGCTCTGCGCGGCGCTCTGAGCCTGCTGGGCATCGGCGAGCGCGGAATCGGCAGCGGCCTTCGCAGCCTTTGCTTGGTCCAGAGCGGCCTGCGCATCTGCGGCAGCCTGCTCGGCGACCTTGATTTCCTCCGGCGTTGCGTTGGCGGCTGCCTTCTGGGCTGCCTCGAGCTTGGCCTGCGCATCAGCTGCCGCCTGCTTTGCGGCATCAAGGACCTTCGACTTGTCCTCGGCGTCGGTCTTGGCTGCATCGAGCTTTCCTTGGGCATCCTTCAGCGTGGCACTGGCGCTGTCGGCCGCCTTGACGCTTTCATCGAGCTGGCGAGCATATTCGGCGCGCGCGGCGGCCTCTGCCTGCGAATTATCGGAGACGGAGGCGTCATAGGTGCTTTGTGCGTTGTCGCGGGCCGCCTGCTTTTCGGTATAGGGGGCAGCCACCGTGTCGTAGTCGGATTTGGCGTCTGCCTCGGCAGCCTTTGCGGCATCGATCGCAGCCTGCAGGTCGGCAATCTTCTGGGCGTTTGCCTTTACTGCGGAGCCTGCCGCCTCGCCGGCGTGGACAGCAAGCGGCGACATGATCGCGTCCTGTGCCGTGGTATCACTCGCATCGTTGGCAAATGCCGAGAACGGCGCGAGCAGCGTCGAGCCAGTCATAGCGATGGTGGTTGCCGCGGTGACGGCGAGTCGTGTTGCCTTGTGGCCCGAGAATGTGGGGCGAGGCTCGGCGCCGCCTGAGACTTCCAAGTGTTTAGGTGCGTACTTTGCCATTTCTTCTCCCAATCGTTGAAGGGGTACCTATGACAATTCGTACGTTACGACCGCCGAAAGGGTTCCTGTTGCGCAACATTGGCAAGGAAATATCGACACACTTGAATCACATTTACGAGGCGAAGTTCTCGGCAAGCTAATGTCTCGATCTGTAACATCTAGAGAGGTTTTTGACCCTTTACTGTTACTGATTGAGACGTTGTCTCGCGGGGTTGGGGTTTGTCTCGATCTGTAACATCTAGACCTGTATCTGCCGAGCTAGTGTTACAGATCGAGACAATTGCCGGGGAGGGGTCCCGTCACGGCAAGACGCCCGCCGCCTAGATACAGAACCCGGGGATCACACAGGTTAGCTTGTTTGGCTTTTCCGCAGGCGTTGCGTACGTAAAGACGTCGCCGTCGTGCCCCACGCGGTTCATATGGAGCGTGCCTTCGCTCTCCGATGTGTCGGGGCTCACCGTGCGCTCCCACCAACAGGTGTCCTTGCCCTTCCACTGGCGGACCATCGTCTCGTTCGTGGAATACGGGCTTACCTTGAGCTCGCGGAAGAGCTGATACTCCTTGCCCTCGCCGTTGTAGATGTCTGCCAGGTAGTGATAGTCCTCGGTAAACGAATCGGGCGGTTGCGTACCGCACGGCTCGACCATGGCGGGCAGCCAAAGGGTTGCGGGCAACTCGCTCAGGCACGATGCGCTGTTGGCGGCGCCCACATTGTTCGAGACCTTCTTGACCCCTTTAATGAGTGCGCGCAACTCGTTGGGCAGCAGCTTAAGGCCGTCGCCGTTGAGCCATTCCCGCAGCTCGCAATCTGCCCAGCCGGCGCTCGGCGGTTCAGCCGCAGCGTTGCGCTCGGCAATACCCGCATCGAACATAAACGTTAGTCCGGCCTTGCCCGTCCCGTCCAGAAGCTCATCGTGGCGGATGCCCACAAGCTGCGCGCCAACCTGCAGCCCGTTGGTGAGCGTGACACGCTTGGTACACGGATAGGGGATATGCCCATCGGCATCGAGCAGGTGATAGCGCTTGGCAATCTCGCGTGCCTCGCTACGGGTCTCGGCGGCCTTAATCTTGAGCGAAATCTCCTGCAGCTGATCCCAGGTGTAGTCGTCAAGTGAACCGCGGATGCCGTCAAGGTAGTCGGGGATGCCAAAGCCATGGGTTGCCGCCCCGATAACGCTGAGCCCCGCAACGGCTGCGATAGCGCCGCCGATAATAAAGCGGCGGCGGGTCATGGCATCGTGACGGGCCTGATTCAGGATCTCTCGTGCGCGCTCGCCGGCGACGTCGACCTTAAGGTGCGTGCCAGAATCGATATCAATCGCGGCCTCGTCTCCTGTGCCTTCGCGGCCCTCGGATTCGGCATCGGTGAGGTATGCCGAGAGCACCTCGAGCATCTGCTGCTCGGTGGGACGATCGCACTGCTCGACTGAGAGACCCTTCATGATGATTTGGACGAGCGCTTCATCGCCCTCGCAGCGCGGCTCGAGCGGTGCCGGCTTGGTCTTGGTCTTTACGAGATAGAACGAGCCGGTTGCAGCGGCGTCCGTCGACTCAAAGTCAAACGGTTTGCGACCGCTGTAGAGCTGGTACAGAATGCTCGAAAGCGCATAGACGTCGATTGCCGGCGAACGGCGAAGGGCCGCGATGCCTTCGATATCCTGCGTGAGCATCTCGGGCGCGGCGTATGCGGGCGTGGCAAAGCGCCAGATGTCGGCGCGCCGGGTGATCGTGTCGTCGCCGAGAGCCATGGTCGCGGAGCCCATGTCGATGAGGCAGGGGTCAAAGGAGCAATCAGCAATCTGCTGCTCGAGCGTTCGGCTGGTGGTGCGGAACATGATATTGGCAGGCGACAGGTCGCGATGGATGACCGGATTCACGAGGCCTTGGGTCATCAAGAGCGCACGAAGCACGGCGTTTCCGACGGCGGCGACCATCTGGGTGGTCAGCCCGCCCGAGGCGTCGTGCGGAAGCAGGGGCAGCGCCTGCTTGAGCGAGGTGCCCTCGACCCACTCCATGAGGATGAGCGGGTCATCCTCGCACGATCCGTAGCCATAGACGCGCGGAAATCCGCGCAGGTGCGAGACGGTATACAGATGACGGTACTCCTCAAACAGCGCAGCGGTGTTGGCCAGGTGCGCGGCCGATTGCTCGGCGGAGCGGTCGGGGGCTTGGCCAGAGAGAATGACGTTGTCCTTGAGCAGCTTGACGGCAAAGACCTCGCCGCTCGTGTTGGTCGCGCGCAGCACGTGCCCGATGTTGCCGTTGTTGCGGTGGGCCGTCTGGAGAATAAGTGTCATAAACCGGCGTTTGGCGTCGTCCTCGGCGCTGGGGTCGACCGCCACGGCGGTATCGAACGTATCGAGACGGACGAGTTTGTCGCCATAGGCGCTATCGGTAGTATCCATGGCGTTCCTTTGTCTGGCATGGGTTGCCGCACGTATACGCGAGCAGTGCGGATATCGGTAAAGTACCATGATAGTCGCACTGCCCACGTATACCGCTGAGCATTGTCGTTTACGACGCAGAAGGCAGAAGACATAAGACGGACGGCGACCGTCTTCCGATCGCTGTCCGTGTTAGTCCACAATGACAAGGAATGTCGTGTAGAGACCCAGATGGAGCCTGTCGCTGTTGGCGATTTCCACGGGGGGATAGACTTTGCCGGGCTCGCGTTGGTCGCGCGGCGGCTCAATCACAATATCGCCGTCGCCCGCGCCCGATTCGAGCACTGTGCCGTTGGTCGATCCAAGGCCCTGGGCGTACCAGTGCTCACCCTCGAGCCAAATGCGAAGATGCTCGCGCGAGGCGTCGGCGCCTACATCGGTGATGCTGGGCGAGGTTTTGGGCAAAGAACCAATCACGGTGCCGCGCGGATCGCGTGTGAGGGGATGGATTTGCATGTCGGCGCAGTTGTCGGCATGGGTTCTGAGCAGACCGAGGTTAGGGGCGACGGTGCGCGGCTGCCCCAGGCTGCTCATAAAGCCACGTCCTACGGTAGTTTCGGTGGTGCCAAAGTGCCCGCCTGTCTTGCTGTCGCAAAAGCGCTCGACGGTGGCCACGCCCTGAACGGGATCGGCGAGCGCCCCCGTTGCCACAAAGAGCATCAAGAAGAGCGTGCTTTTTTCGCGCACGGCATTGCCGTCAAAGTTGTCGATGCGATTGAGGGCATTTGCATATAGGCGGCTGTCCAGCTTGTAGCTGGCGAGAGCCGACATCATTTCGTTGGCGGCCGGACCGCGATAGTGCTCGGCGATTGCCCGATAGGCGGACTCGCCGCCGCCGAGCTTGCTGCAGATTGCCGAGGAAAGGTTGAGCGTGGTGACGGTAAAGTCGCTGTAGATGGAGGGCGCGCACTGGTCAGGCTTGCGATGGACGATGTAACGGGTGAGATACGAGCGGTTGGAAGAGCATTTCTCGAGCAGGGTACTGCCGAGATAAGAGTTTCCATTGATGAGCTTTCGGGCGATCTCGAGATGTTTAAGACCGCCGAACGAGCGAATATCGTTATAGAGGACCGAGCAAGGCGTCTCTGCTGCCACGGATACCTCCTTTGATTGCTTCCTAGCCAATATGGCGATAGGAATTAATGGCCCCCGGTGGGCGACGTATTAAATGGCTGCGCAATATATAGCGTAACTAAAGCAACATTATAGGCCACATGTTCGAAATTGCAGGAAGACTGAGAGATTTGGTTTGGACTGGACGGAAATCCCCCTCTGTCTTGATCTATAACAATTAGGGCCGATTTTACTCGTTAACTGTTACAGATTGAGACGTTTGTGAGCCGTGTCGACCGTTTGTCTCGATCTGTAACACGTAGAGGAAGATTCGCCCTGTAGATGTTACAGATTGAGACAATCAGCCGGGCCCACCTCGTCCGCCTCGTCATCTGTGGTTTACGTGGGGGCATGCGAAGCACGGGTATACTAACCGGCGGCGAATCTGCTCCATCGCTTAGAGCTGCTGCGTCTGGACGGCGCGTGATAGGGCTGCCAAAGCGATCGCCAGCGAGCTGAGCTACGTCCTCTCTGTTCTCACCTGTTTTTGTATGTATTAGCGCACTACCAAGCACGCCCGCGCGGCCGCATGCCGCGCTCATGACGCGTGCAGATAAGGAACAACAATATATGCGTAATTCTGTATCCGACGTCACCGACGCCGAGATTCTGGACGAGACCCGTGAGGCCATGACCCAGGCTGCCTTCGATGCCGCCGACGAGGCAAATGCTGCCCAGGCTGTCGAGTCCGCTACCGAGAGCCTGCCCGCC
>CABUTH010000065.1 GCA_902494465.1 uncultured Collinsella sp. | reverse complement strand
CTCTGCGAGACATTGGATTGAAAAGCCTGGCGGGCGGGCCTATGCCCAAGTGCCAACAGCGACCAGCATGTTACTCAGCGTGCGCGTAATCAACCTTGGCGCGGCGAGCGGTGGCCTTCTCCCAATCGCTGGTGCCCTCAAAGACATCCTGCTTGTAGGGATTGCGGCCGAGCTTCTTGGCACGGTAGGCGATGTAGATGATCGCGGCAACGTTGGCGACCAGCGCGGCGACCGAGACCGCGGTGGCGGCGCCGGGGTCGAGCGTGGAGTGGGTCACAAAGATGGACTCCTCCTGGAAGTACGGGAACACCTGGGCAAACATGCACCAAATAGCAAGCGTAAAGGCGCGGTTCTGAATCCAGCCGCCCTTGTTCCAGATAAAGGCGGCGACGGTGGGCGCCAGCAGCAGCGCAAAGCCGCAGAACCAGGAGTGGGTGGGCAGGCAGTTGTAGGTGTAGCAGAAGTTCCAGATATCGTAGGCGATGATGTAGACCCAAGTCATGTCGGGCCACAACATGTCGGTCTGATCCTCGGAGGCGTAGACGCTCCACCAACCGGTCATGCAGAAGATGTTGATGAGACCGGCGATGCCGTTGAACACGTTGTTCCAGCCGGCAAGCTGCGTGGCACCCTCGGAGGTGACCCAGGTGGACTGGCCCAGGACAAAGAAGTGATAGGCGCTCTCGAAGTCGGACACGACGGCGATCATGATGTTGATGGCGACGATCACAAACGGCCACGCGCGGAACCAATGCGCCTTGCCGATCTTGCCCCACTGGTACTTAATGGCAATGAAGCCCCAGCAACCGGCCAGCGCCGCGTACACCTTGGCGTAGTGGAACCAGCTGTTCTGGTACACATGGGTGGGGTTGGTGAGCGCCCACTCGGCGCCCTGTGAGACGCCGATGGCGATGGCGACGCAGTAGATGGTCATGGCCAGCGGAGCCACGCCAAAGATGATTGCTGCGCCCAGCTTGGTGCGGCGGCCGACCTCGTTGAGCACGATCAGGCCAATAAAGACCATGGCCCAGCCGGCCCAGTGGATAAGGGTATCGCTACCCCAAACATCGAACAGCATGCTGCTCTCCTTTCACACGCCCGCGGCCCCTCTTCTGATCGCGGGCAGTTTGGCCAAATGTCGTCAGTTCTGGGGCTTGCGCTCCGGATACTTGGCGGTGTAGCCCTCGATGTGGAGCGTCGAGGCGATGATTTCCTTGACCGTCTCGTCGGGCACATCGGGGTGCGTGCGGATATACATCAAAAGACCCATGATGAGGGTGTAGAACGTCTCGTAGACATGGTCGATGCGTAGCTCATGATGGGCGACAAAATCCACCACGGTGGTGTCGCAGATATACTGCGCCACGCGTTGGACCACGTTGTGCAGAAAGCCGCCGTAGAGCGCGCCGCTGCTGGAGGTGAGCGTACTCGGCAGCTCGTGGCCGCTGGCGACCAGGCGCTTAAAGAGCGGGGCGACGGTGTCGAGTGCGCCCTCGATATCGCCGACGGTGCGGTTGGCATTCCACTGCTCGAGCTCGGAGATAAAACCGTCGATTGCCTCGTCCATGACGGCGGTGACGGCGGCGTCCATGTCGGCGAAGTAGTGGTAGAACAGCGAGCGCGTGCAGCCGGCTCGCTTGGTTACGGCCGATACCGATAGGTGGGACACGCCCAGCTCGGAGCTTACGGTGCGCACGGCGGCGAGGATCTCGCGACGGCGTTCGTCGCCCGTCAAGCGCTTTGCCGCGCTATCGGATACGGGGGCGGCATCGACCACAGAGGTATCTGCTGCGTTGTTGCCCATGTTTTGCCGCCTTTCATCCTCTTTTGCCTGACCGTTCGCCTAACAGTCTTGAATATTGTTGACGGTTCGTCAATACTATTTTTGACACAATGTCAACAATGGCAGGTGAACGGCATGGGAGCATGCCCGGCCTGCAAAAAAGAGGGGTGCCGCGGCCTCGCCGGGCTGTGGCAAGAGAAGGGACAACCATGATTCTCAACGGACCGGGGATTAGCTACACCGAGCCCGATATCGGCGCGGAGTTTGTACCGCCGCTGCCGGAGCATCCGCGCGAGGCCATCGTCAAACTGTGCGAGCACTGCACCAACCGCCTGTTGCACCGCGGCGAGCTGCTGGGCTACGAGTACTGGTCGTTTGCCGAGGCCGCGACCGACGAGCAGGCCGAGGTGCTCTGCAAGATGAAGATGCGCCGTCCCTACACGCTGCCCGAGATGATCAGGCTCACCGGCATGCCCGAGGCCGATATCGAGAAGATGCTCGACGACATGAGCTACACGGGCCTGCTCGAGTACAACTGGGAAAACCCCGAGCGCGCCAAGCAGTGGGTCCTGCCCATGCTGGTGCCGGGTTCCGCCGAGTTCCTCAACATGCGCGTGAGCCAGCTCGAGGAGCACCCGGTCTATGCCAAGTTCTTTGAGCAGGCGTCCAAGGGACCGCTGTCCAAGGCCACGCCGATGGTGCCGCCCGGAGGCGCCGGCATCGGCATGCACGTCATTCCGGTCGAGAAGGCCATCGACGCCGCGAGCACCTCGGTGCCGATCGAGCATATCGAGCATTGGCTCGACAAATACGATGGCAAATATGCCGCCAGCACCTGCAGCTGCCGCGCGAGCCGTCGCGTGATGGGTGAGGGCTGCGCCGACGACCCGGCCGATTGGTGCATCGCCGTGGGCGATATGGCCGACTACGTGGTTGAGACCGACCGCGGGCATTACGTGACCCGCGACGAGGTTTACGACATCTTGCGCCAGGCCGAGGACAACGGCTTTGTGCACCAGATCACTAATATCGACGGCGAGAACAAGATCTTCGCCATCTGCAACTGCAACGTCAACGTGTGCTACGCCCTGCGCACCTCGCAGCTGTTCAACACGCCCAACCTGTCGCGCTCGGCCTATGTCGCTAAGGTCGAGAAGGACAAGTGCGTGGCCTGCGGTCGCTGCGTCGAGGTGTGTCCGGCCGGCGCCGCCAAGCTGGGCCAGAAGCTCTGCAGCAAAAAGGCCGGCGGACAGGTGCCCGAGTATCCGCGCCAGGAGCTGCCCGATGCCACCAAGTGGGACCACACCAAGTGGTCGCCCAACTACCGCAACGACAACCGCATCGAGACGCATGAGTCCGGCACCGCTCCCTGCAAGACGGCCTGCCCCGCGCACGTTGCCGTTCAGGGCTATTTGAAGCTCGCGGCTCAGGGTCGCTATGACGAGGCGCTGGCACTCATTAAGCGCGAGAACCCGCTGCCCGCTATCTGCGGCCGTGTGTGCAACCGCCGCTGCGAGGACGCCTGCACCCGCGGCCGTGTGGACGCCGCCGTGGCCATCGACGAGGTCAAGAAGTTCATCGCCCAGCGCGATCTGGATGCCGCGACCCGCTACGTCCCGCCCGTGGTGACGCCGACGCGCGCTGGCGGCTTTGATCAGAAGATCGCCATCATCGGTGCCGGTCCGGCCGGCCTGTCCTGCGCTTTCTATCTGGCCGAGAAGGGCTACAAGCCCGTCGTCTTCGAGAAAAACGAGCGCCCGGGCGGCATGCTCACCTACGGCATTCCCAGCTTTAAGCTGCAGAAGGATGTTATCGAGGCCGAGGTCGAGGTCATTCGCCTGATGGGTGCCGAGTTCCGTTATGGCGTGGAAGTCGGTCGCGACGTGACGCTCGACGAGCTGCGCGCGCAGGGCTTTAAGGCCTTCTACGTTGCCATTGGCTGCCAGGGTGGCCGCCTTGCCGGCATTCCGGGCGAGGATACCGAGGACGTGACCGTGGCCGTCGACTTCCTTCGCGAGGTTAACAGCGGCAAGATCGATACCCTGTCCGGCCGCACCATTGTGGTGGGCGGCGGCAACGTGGCTATCGATGTCGCGCGCAACGCCTGCCGTCTGGGTTCCGAGCACGTTGAGATGTTCTGCCTGGAGAGCGAGGCGCAGATGCCCGCCAGCGAGGAAGAGCGTCGCGAGGCCATCGAGGACGGCGCCCACATCAGCTGCGGCTGGGGCCCCAAGGAGGTTCACCTGGACGAGGCCGGTCGTGTGTGCGGTATCACCTTCAAGCGCTGCACGCGTGTCTTTGACGACGAGGGCCGGTTTGCGCCCGAGTATGACGAGAACGATCTGCGCCGTGTCGATGCCGACCGTGTCGTCATGTCGATTGGCCAGTCCATTGTGTGGGGCGACCTGCTGGCTGGCTCCAAGGTGGAGCTCGGCCGCGGCCAGGGCGCCCTTGCCGATCCCCAGACTTACCAGACCGCCGAACCCGACATCTTTGTGGGTGGTGACGTCTACACTGGCCCCAGCTTTGCCATCGACGCTATCGCCGCCGGCCACGAGGCCGCGGTGTCCATCCATCGCTTTGTGCAGCCGGGCTCCACGCTCACCATCGGCCGCAATCAGCGCCGCTACACCGCGCTCGACCGCGACGACGTTGTGCTCGAGAGCTACGACAACGCGAGCCGCGAGGTTGCCCACGTGGACCGCGAGCGCGAGAAGGCTGCGCCGTTTAGCGAGTACGTCGAGACCTTTACCGAAGAGCAGGTGCGCGCCGAGACCGCCCGTTGCCTGGGTTGCGGTGCCTCGATCGTCGACCCCAACAAGTGCATCGGCTGCGGCCTGTGCACCACCAAGTGCGCGTTCGACGCCATCCATCTGGATCGCGACCGCCCCGAGTGCTCCACGATGGTCAAATACGAGCAAAAGCTCCCAAGCCTCGGCAAGTACGCTCTAAAGCGTGCCATCAAGATTAAATTTGGTCGTAAATAGGTAGCCATGGCGGGTAAGGGGACGGCGCAGACTAGATCTCGTCGTCCCCTTGCTTTGAGTTTGCATCGAATCAACCTCTGCAGAAAGGGTTTCGCCTTGCATGAATTGGGAATCGTCTATCACATCATTCGCGATGTCGAGAACGTGGCGCGCGCCAATGGCGTGCGTCGCGTTTCGAGCGTCACGCTGCTGCTGGGCGAGGTCTCGGGCGTCGTTCCCGACTTGCTACTCGACGCTTGGCGCTGGGCGGCAGATAAAAAGCCCATCACCGAGGGTGCGGAGCTTATCGTGGAGCCCGTTGAGGCCGTGACACATTGCGAGGCGTGCGGCTGCGACTACGCGACGGTCGAGCACGGCAAGACCTGTCCCCAGTGCGGTAGCGGCGAGACCTATTTGCTGCAGGGTCAAGAGGTAATGATCAAACAGATCGAGACCCCCGACGAGGACCCGGCAGACGCTGCTCCTGACGGCCTCTCCGACGCCCCCGATGCCGTCGACGCCGCCAACCCACTCCACATCGCCTAACATCCAATGACTACATGGGCTAGAGTTCTAAACATATTTGCTTCGGTTAGTCAAGTCATGTCTGTTTAAACAAAATGGTGGCACGCAGACGCATCGGAATCCACCTAAAAGAGGTCTTAACGAACAGTGCACCTTTATATGTCTTTGAAAGCAATCAGCAAATCACGTTTTAGCAGGCAATAAGCTGTAAACCGGCAACGTAATCAATTTGTAACAAACTTAGACGTTTAAACAAATAATCCAACCTTTTGCGGATTTAGCTATAATTCCACAATCCAAACAGGTATACTCCTTTCATGTCGTGTAGGAAATACGTAGACAAAAAGGAGGTTATGTGATGGTAAGTATTGTTCTTGCTAGCCACGGGGACTTGGCAGCTGGAATCAAGCAGACGGGCTCGATGGTCTTTGGCGATCAGCCGTCTGTTGCCGTGGTCTCGCTCGAGCCGAGCATGGGCCCCGACGACTTCCGTGCCAAGGTCGAGGAAGCAGTCGCTTCCTTCGAGGACCAGGAGCAGGTGCTCTTCCTCGTTGATCTGTGGGGCGGCACGCCGTTCAACCAGATCAGCGGGCTCATCGAGGGCCACGATTCCTGGGCTATCGTCACCGGTGTCAACCTGCCTATGCTCATCGAGGCATATTCGCAGCGCTTTGACGCAAAGAACACTGCACATGCGATCGCAAAACATCTCGTGACTGAGGCTAAGGCTGGCGTGCGCGTCAAGCCCGAGTCTCTGGAGCCCGAGGAGAAGAAGCCGGCTACGGCCGCCGCTGCTCCTGCAGGCGCCATCCCTCCGGGAACGGTCATCGGCGACGGGCACATCAAGATCGCCCACGTCCGTATCGACACCCGTCTGCTGCATGGTCAGGTGGCCACCACGTGGACCAAGCAGATTAACCCCAACCGCATCATCGTGGTTTCCGACGGCGTTGCTCACGACGAGCTTCGCAAGACGATGATCGAGCAGGCTGCCCCTCCGGGAGTCCATGCCAACGTCGTGCCCATCAAGAAGATGGCCGAGGTCGTCAAGGACACGCGTTTTGGTGACACCAAGGCCATGCTGCTCTTCGAGAACCCGCAGGATCTGCTCAAGGCCATCGAGGCCGGCGTCGACATCAAGGAAGTCAACATCGGTTCCATGGCTCACTCCAAGGGCAAGGTCGTCGTCACCAACGCCGTCGCTATGGGCGATGACGACGTTAAGACCCTCGAGGCCCTCAAGGCCAAGGGCGTCAAGTTCGAGGTCCGCAAGGTTCCTTCGGATGCTTCCGAGGATCTCGACGCCATGTTGAAGAAAGCTAAGGCCGAACTGGCCGCTCAAGCATAGTAAAGGAGGGTCCGATACATGTCTGCAATCACTATTCTGCTTGTTGCGATTGTCGCGTTGCTTGCCGGTATGGAAGGCATTCTGGATGAGTTCCAGTTCCATCAGCCGCTCGTGGCATGCACGCTTATCGGTCTCGTAACCGGTCACCTTCAGGAGGGCATCCTCCTGGGCGGTTCGCTCCAGATGATGGCCCTTGGCTGGGCTAACGTCGGCGCCGCCGTCGCGCCTGACGCCGCTCTGGCCTCGGTCGCTTCTTCGATCATCATGGTGCTCGCCCTCAACGGCGGCGCCACTGATTCGGCCAAGGCCGTTACCGCGGCCATCGCCGTCGCCGTCCCGCTGTCGGTCGCTGGTCTGTTCCTGACCATGATCTGCCGTACCATTGCTACCGCTATCGCTCACGCCATGGACGGTTGCGCCGAGAAGGGCGACTTCTCCGGCATCGAGCGCTGGCAGTACGCTGCCATCCTCATGCAGGGCCTTCGTATCGCCATCCCGGCAGTACTTCTGTGCATCATCCCGGCCGAGGCCGTTACCAACGCGCTTAACGCTATGCCCGACTGGCTGTCCGGCGGCATGGCTGTCGGCGGCGGCATGGTCGCTTCCGTCGGTTACGCCATGGTCATCAACATGATGGCCACCAAGGAGACCTGGCCGTTCTTCATCCTCGGCTTTGTCCTTGCTGCCATCCCTCAGCTCACGCTGATCGCCCTTGGCCTCATCGGCATCTCCCTTGCCCTCATCTACCTTGGCCTTAAGGATCTGGCCAAGCAGGGTGGCGGCATGGGCGGTGGCTCCGGCGACCCGCTCGGCGACATTCTGAACGATTACGAGTAGGAGGGGAGTGATACATATGGCAGAGAACAAGATTCAGCTCACCAAGGCTGACCGCAAGAAGGTTTGCTTCCGTCATCAGTTCCTTCAGGGCTCGTGGAACTACGAGCGTATGCAGAACGGCGGCTGGTGCTTCGCAATGATCCCTGCGATCAAGAAGCTCTACACCAGCAAGGATGACCAGATTGCCGCTCTTAAGCGCCACCTGGAGTTCTATAACACCCACCCCTATGTTTCCGCCCCCGTCATTGGCGTTACCCTCGCTCTCGAGGAGGAGCGCGCCAACGGTGCCCCGATTGACGACGTCGCCATTCAGGGCGTCAAGGTCGGTATGATGGGCCCGCTCGCCGGTGTCGGCGACCCCGCCTTCTGGTTCACCCTTCGCCCGATTCTGGGTGCTCTGGGCGCTTCCCTGGCCCTGTCCGGCAGCATCGCCGGTCCGCTGCTGTTCTTCTTCGCGTGGAACATCATCCGTTACGCCTTCCTGTGGTACACGCAGGAGTTTGGCTACAAGGTCGGCTCCTCCATCGCCAAGGACCTCTCCGGCGGTCTGATGGGTAAGGTCACCGAGGGTGCTTCCATCCTGGGTATGTTCATCATCGGCGCCCTGGTCGAGCGCTGGGTGTCCATCTCCTTCACCCCGGTCGTCTCCAAGGTCACGCAGTCTGCTGGCGCCTTTATCGACTGGGCTAACCTGCCCTCCGGTTCTGAGGGTGTCAAGGAAGCACTGACGATGTATAACTCCATCGGTGCTAACGCCCTTGATCAGGTGAAGGTCACCACGCTTCAGGCCAACCTCGATCAGCTCATCCCCGGCCTTGCCGCCGTGTGCCTGACCCTGCTGGTCTGCAAGCTCCTCAAGAAGAAGGTCAGCCCGATCGTCATCATCCTGGCTCTCTTCGCCATCGGCATCATCGGTCGCGTCTGCGGCTTCATGTAAGCACGTTTCGGCTTAAGACCGAGAATTGCTAGGCAAGGGCTTTTGAGCCATTGAAACGGACCGCACCCGGTGGGTACACTGGATGCGGTCCGATTGTTTTATTTGGAGGGCGAGGCGCGCATGGCGCAATCTCAGAACAGCACGGTCGATCTGGCAACGCCGGCAACCTGCCTGATGGGGCTTACCAGCCACGGCAACGTGATGGTGGGCAATAAGGCGTTCGAGTATTACAACGAGCGCAATCCCGAGGATTATATTCAAATCCCGTGGGATGAGGTCGACTATATTGCCGCCGAGGTTTTACGCGGCACCAAGAAGATCACGCGTTTTGCCATCTTCACCAAGGACAACGGTCACTTTACGTTTTCGACGCGCGACGACAAAGAGACGCTTCGTGCTGTCCGCAAGTACGTCGACGAGGATAAGCTTGTGCGTTCGCCCGACTTTATCGATGTGACGGCCAAGGGCGCCAAGAGCATCCCCTCCGTTATCAAAAACCTCTTCCACAAAGGTAACTAGTCATTAAAGAGCGCCCCCCCAAAGTGGGACGCAGTTTCCCATGGGGCTCGATTGGGAAAGTGCATCCCAGTTCGAGCGCCGATTCCGGGATGTAGTTTCCGGAACGGGGTCGTTTGGGAAACCGTGTCCCGTTTCGAGCCGAAATTCTGGGACACAGTTTCCAGCGAGGTCCCATTGGGAAAGTTTGACCCAGAATTTGCCTGGATAGTGGGACACACTTTCCGGAGGGCTGTTCCACCGCAACTTCGAAGAGTGGCTATACGCTGTATTACAACGGCGTAAATCTGCTACACTAGTACAACATGCCTCCGTAGCTCAGGGGATAGAGCACCGCTCTCCTAAAGCGGGTGTCGACGGTTCGAATCCGCCCGGGGGCACCAGAAGATTATGACGGCGTCGCGAGAGCGGCGCCGTTTCTGGTTTGTGGGGGCCGTCGGCGGATTCGAGCCGTCGACACCCGCGTCACCAATTTCCCGCGGGGGGAGTTTTCGAATCCGCCCGGGGGCACCAGAAGATTATGACGGCGTCGCGAGAGCGGCGCCGTT
>CABUTH010000064.1 GCA_902494465.1 uncultured Collinsella sp. | reverse complement strand
CTCGCCGACGGCAACGACTTCGACCAGATCCGCGCTGCCTTTGCCGAGGCCCGCGCCACCAAGGGTCAGCCGACCGCCATTATCGCCGAGACCACGAAGGGCAAGGGCGTCTCCTTTATGGAGAACCAGGTGGGTTGGCACGGTAAGGCCCCCAACGATGAACAGTTTGAGCAGGCCATGGCAGAGCTCACGGCCGCCGGAGAGGAGCTCTAGGATGGCAGACGTCAAGAAAATCGCCACGCGCGTAAGCTACGGCGAGGCCCTCGTCGAGCTCGCCAACGAGCACGATGACTTTGTGGTCCTCGACGCCGACCTGGCCGCCGCCACGCAGACCGGCAAGTTTAAGGCCGCCTGCCCCGACCGCTTCTTCGATGTGGGCATCGCCGAGAGCAACCTGATGGGTGTTGCCGCCGGTATCGCAACCACCGGCCGTGTCGCCTTCGCGAGCAGCTTTGCCATGTTTGCCGCCGGCCGCGCCTTTGAGCAGGTCCGCAACTCCATCGGCTATCCGCACCTTAACGTTAAGATCGGTGCCACGCACGCCGGTATCTCGGTGGGCGAGGATGGCGCCACGCACCAGTGCTGCGAGGATATCGCCCTGATGCGTGTCATCCCCGGCATGACCGTGATCGTTCCCGCCGACGACATCGAGGCCCGTGCCGTGACGCGCGCCGCCTACGAGTGCGACGGCCCCGTGTACATGCGCTTTGCCCGTCTGGCCTCGCCGGTTATCAACGACCCCGAGACCTACAAGTTCGAGTTGGGTAAGGGCATTGTCATGCGCGAGGGCTCCGATGTGACCATCATCGCCTGCGGCCTGATGGTCGGCGAGGCTCTCGAGGCCGCCGAGCAGCTCGCCGCCGATGGCATCGACGCCGAGGTCATCAACATGCACACCATCAAGCCCATCGATGCCGACCTGATCGTCAAGAGCGCCACCAAGACCGGCCACGTCGTGACCGTCGAGGAGCACTCCGTGATCGGTGGCCTGGGCAGCGCCGTCGCCGACGTCCTGTGCGAGCAGTGCCCGACGCCGCTCAAGAAGATTGGCGTCAACGACACCTTCGGTGAGTCTGGCCCGGGCGCCGAGCTCCTGCACAAGTACGGTCTGGACGCCGCCAACATCGTGGCGACCACCAAGGAGTTCTTGGCATAAGGCAAGGCGGATCTCAAGGACTGCTTCGCCAGAACTATGGAAACCCGGCAGGGGCGCTCTCTTGGAGAGCGCCCCTGTTTCAGTTGCGGTGAAATAGGGACTGATTAGACCTTTTAACTGGTAAAACAGTCCCTATTTCACCGCAACTCATGAAGACGCCCCTCAAGCACGGTCCCATCAGGAAAAAGGGCATATATCGACAAAGCGCAATTCAGACCCTTCCAGCTTTGTATATGCAGCACCTCAAGATAAACGCAGCGACCCCTTAGTTATCGCAGGCCGGACACAGGGTTACTCTCCAAATCTTTCCGCAGGACGGAGGAGCCCCCGCCGCACGTAGTGCGCAGCGGGGGCTCCGACATGTCCGAGGACGATTTGGAGAGTAACCCTGTGCACGGCCGACGGGATCCCTAAGCACGCCATGCTTCTTATGTGCAGCAAAGCTAATGCTGCTAAAATACAAAGCGCTCATGTAGTTTAAACGCACGACGATAAGGAGCACCAGTGGGTAACCACTTCCGTACCTCCGGTGCGGGCGATGATGCCCCCAAGACGCAGGCAGGCGTCCAGGGCAGTCGTTTCGCCACTCCGGATTCAGAGGGCCAGCCTGTTGCTCAGGCCCCCGCTCAGCCGGCAGATCAGGCACAGCCGGCATCCGATCCCTTTGCCTACAATCCAACCAGCGATGTCGCGCTTTCCGGCACGGCGGGTTTTGAGCCCGTTCAGGCCGTGACCGCTCGCGTGGAGCAGCCTCAGGCTGGTGCCGCCACGCCGCAGCCTACCATGGCCGGCATTCCCGACCCCTTGGCCCCTGCGACGCCGGCTCCTCAGCCTGCGCAGTCCGGTCTCTTTGCCGCTATTCCCGACCCCACGCAGCCTGCTGCCCCGGTGGTCGAGAGCGATCAGGCAGCCGAGGTCGCAAGCCTCGATAACGCGCTCAACAACCCCGATTTTACGTCGGTGTTTGCGCCCATCGATCCGCAGGCCAGCCGCAAGAAGATGGCCAAGCAGGCCGGTGTCGAGCCCGTCATCCTTATGGAGCATGTCACCAAGATCTATCCGGCACAGCCCAACAAGCCTGCACTCGACGACATCAACATCGAGATCTATCCGGGCGAGTTCGTCTTCCTGGTCGGTCACTCCGGTTCGGGTAAGACCACGCTGCTGTCGACGCTCAACCGCGACGTCAAGCCGACGAGCGGCCGCATCCTGGTTGCCGGTCAGGACCTCATGAAGATCAAGAACCGCAAGGTTCCGTTCCTGCGTCGCCAGATTGGCGCCGTGTTCCAGGACTTTAAGCTTCTGCCGCAAAAGACCGCCTACGAAAACGTGGCGTTTGCCCTTCAGTGCATCGGCAAGCCCAAGGGCGTCATTCGCAGCCAGGTGCCCGAGGTGCTGCGTCTGGTCGGTCTGGCCGATCAGATGGACTCGCTGCCCGACCAGCTTTCCGGTGGCGAGCAGCAGCGCGTTGCCGTCGCCCGCGCTATGGTCAACCGTCCGCCGCTGCTGATCTGCGACGAGCCGACGGGCAACCTCGACCCGGCGATCTCACTGGGCATCATGAAGCTGCTCGAGCGTATTAACCGCACTGGCACCACCGTGATCGTCGCCACGCACGACCGCGAGATGGTCGATAGCATGCACCGTCGCGTGATCGCCCTCGAGGGCGGCCACGTTATCCGCGACCAGGAGAGGGGAGGTTACGGCAACTATGGCACCAACTAACGTGGGCTACTCCTTCAAAGAGGCAATCAGCCACTTCTTCCGTAACTGGACTACCTCGCTCGGCGCCGTCATCACGATCTTCCTTTCGCTGTTTATCATCGGCCTGTTCATCATGGGCTCCGGGATGCTGAACTCCGTGATCGGTACCGTCGAGGATCAGGTTGTCATCAACGCGTTCATTAGTGATGACGCCGATCAGGCCGATGTTCAGGCTTTTGAGGCCGAACTTAAGACGTGGAATAACGTCAAGTCCGTGACCTATAAGGACAAGGACGACGCGCTGGCCGAGTATACGAGCAAGATGTCGGGCAACGCCGACGCCACCATGAGCGCGCTCGATGGCCAGAACCCGCTGCCGGCTTCCTTCGCTATTGAGATGGACGATCCGTCCAAGGTCGAGAGCACGGCAGAGAAGCTCAAGAAGGATGCCGATTTCCAGAAGATCGCGGATGACGGCGACGTCAACGCGAGCGTGCTGTACGGCCAGGAGGAAGTGAGCCGCCTGTTCCAGGTGACCAACTACATCCGCATCGCCGCCGTGGTGCTCGTTGGCCTTTTGACCTTTATCGCATTCATCTTCATCAACAACACGATTCGCCTGTCCATTACGGCGCGTCGTCGTGAGATTGCGATTATGCGTCTGGTCGGTGCCAGCAACGGCTTCATTCGCGGCCCGTTTATCACCGAGGGCGTACTGCAGGCCATTTTGGGCTCGCTGCTTTCCATCGGCGTTCTGGAGCTGCTGCGCAATCTGATGATTCCGCGTCTGCAGGAGAGCATCGGCTGGATGTCGTTTGCCCTGCCGATGCAGTACTACCTGGTGACCTATGCTGCGCTGATTCTGGTCGGCGTGATTATCGGCCTCTTTGGTTCTGCCATCGCCATGCGTCGCTACCTGTGCGTGTAGGCATGCCTGGAATTCATCCCTTCCAACGGGTCGTCTCTTATGGGGCGGCCCGTTTTTTGATCCCTAGGGGACGGCAGGAAAGCGAATCATTTGGGTAGACTCTTTGGAGTTCGCAATCGATAGTTAGGAGGCGCCATGGGGCGCAATAACAAGCATAAGCGTGGAGCTCGCAATCAGCGCGGGCCGGTGCGCAGCGAACGCCGTCCGAGCCTGACCGGGCGCGTGCAGCTCCATGAGCATAGCGCCTACGTTGTAACCGAAAACGGCGACTACAAGGTCATGGGCCGCGGTAAGCGCGAGATCATGGATGGCGATACCGTTGCCGTGAGCATTAAGAACAGCCCGCACGGTGAGCGGCGCGCCGTGATCGAAAGCGTGGTTGAGCGTGCAGCCATAAGCGTGGTGGGCACGTACCAGACCGCCGGTCCGCTCGGTGTGATCGAGCCGCTCGATTCGCGTCTGAAGGCCGACTTCTTCATTCTGCCCGAGGATACCTCGGCGGATCGTCTGGGTGTCCACCCGGGTGATGCTGTTGTCGCGCGCATTTTGACCTACCCGACGCGCCTGGAATCGGGTACCGTGACGATCGAACGCCGCATTGGCGGAGATGACGCGCCCGATTTGGGCGTTCAATATGTGATGGCGCGTTACGGCTATACCGATAGCTATCCCGAGGCCGCGCTGGACGAGGCCGAGGGGCTTTCGCTCGATGTGTCCGCGGCGCTTAAGGACCCGCTCCGCCGCGATCTGCGCGACCGCTTTGTCATCACGATCGACCCAGTCGACGCGCGCGACTTTGACGACGCCATTTCGCTGGAGCGCACGCCCGAGGGTGGCTACAAGCTGGGTGTGCATATCGCCGACGTTTCACACTATGTGGCTTGGGACGGGCATATCGATCTTGAGGCTCGCCATCGTACGACATCGGTGTATCTGGCCGATCGCGTGCTTCCCATGCTGCCCGAACGCCTGTCCTGTGACCTGTGCTCGCTTCGCCCTGACGAGGGCCGTCTTGCGTTTACCGTCGATATCGAGCTCGATGCGCAGGGTCGCGTGCGGCATTACGATCCGTATCCCAGCGTGATTCGCTCGCGTGTGCGTATGGACTATGACGGCGCCGAGGCGCTGCTGGTGCGTGCCGGCGCGGTTGAGTATTCGGTGCTGGAGGGTGCGGCCGAGGATGTCGCGGCTGCCGAGGCCTTGCGCGAGGAAGCGCTTGAGCGCGGTCTTGCGTGCGAGGAGGCCGCCCGCGGCTACAACATCGACCTCGGCGATTTCCTTGTCGCCGCCAACGAACTCGCCGAACTTCGCCGTCGTATTCGTCGCGCCCGCGGCTCAGTCGATTTTGACACGGCCGAGATTCGCGCTCTATTGGATGAGGACGGAGTGCCCGTGCAGATTGTGGCGCGTGAACGTTCGTGTGCCACGTCGCTTATCGAGGAAGCTATGCTGCTCGCCAACGAGTGCGTTGCAGAGTGGCTGGCAGACCGTGATATCGAGGCCTGCTATCGCGTGCATGAGGATCCGAGCCCCGATAGCCTGCACGGTGCCGCCGTTGCGCTGGCGCAGCTAGGCATCATCGACGATCGCCGTGCTGCCGGTATTGCCCTGGGGAGCCCCGATGAGCTGCAGGCTGCAGTTGATGCTGCCGCCGGTACGGCCAACGCACCGCTCGTCAACACGCTGCTTCTGCGCAGCATGCAGCGCGCGCTGTACAAGCCGCGCAACGAGGGCCACTTTGCGCTCGCCGCGCCGTGCTACTGTCACTTTACGAGTCCCATCCGTCGCTACCCCGATCTGGTGGTGCACCGCGTGCTCAAACTGCAGTTGGCCTATGAGCAGCTCGGCGGCAAGGACGCCTTGGTCCGTACGCCGCGGCTGATCGGCAAGGGGCGCGAGTCGCTGCCGCGCATTCTGCCGCAGATCTGCCGCGCATGTAGCGATGCCGAGCGCGCGGCAGATGCCGCCAGCCATGCGACGCAAAAGATCAAGATTGCCCAGTACTATGAGGACCGTCTGGGTGAGCGCTATGCCGGAACCGTCTCGTGGGTTAGCAGCATGGGCCTCTTTGTGCGCTTGGACCTAACACAGGTCGAGGGCCTGGTTTCAATTAAGAGCCTGGGCAACGAGTGGTTCGAGTTCGACGAGGACGCGCTTACGCTGACGGGCGCCGACACGGGGACTCGCTATGAACTGGGCCAGCGCGTGATTATCGAGGTCTCGCGCGTCAATACCACGCGTGGGCACTTGGACTTTAAGCTTATCCATTAGCTAAATCCCGACTCGTGGCGAGAGAGCGGAGGGCGGTCTTTCGGGGCCGTCCTCCGCATTTGAATAGTGGCTACCTTGCCGTCTGCTCGGCCGCCCGCTTACCTGCTATTTGAGAGGTAAAACCTACCAAAATAAACCTGTCCCTTTTGGCAGGTTTACAAGAAAGCGGGGATGAGATGGCGACGGTGTACGGGTATGCGCGGGTGAGTTCGCGCGATCAGAATCTGAATCGGCAGCTGGATGCGCTGGGCGCCTATGGCGTGGGCTCAGCGAATATTTATGCCGACCATGCGAGCGGCAAGGACTTCGATCGACCACATTATCGCGAGCTGTTGCACGTCCTGGGAGACGGGGACGTGCTGGTGGTGCTTTCTATCGACCGACTTGGCCGTAATTACTCCGAGATTCTTGAGGAATGGCGACGCATTACCAAGGAACTCGGGGTTGCCATTGTGGTGTTGGACATGCCATTGCTTGACACGCGCGCTAGGGCCAGCGGCGCGCCGGATGTGACCAACGTCCTGATTGCCGATATTGTGCTGCAACTGCTGAGCTACGTGGCGCAGGTGGAGCGCGAGAATATCCATCGGCGCCAAGCGGAGGGAATTGCAGCGGCGCGGGCGCGAGGGGTCCGTTTCGGTCGACCTCGCAAGCCGTGCCCTCCTCAGTTTGAGCTGGTGCGCGATAGCTATGAGGCAGGCGATATTACCCGCAGCCAGGCAGCAAAGTGCCTGGGCGTGTGCGTGGGGACGTTCGATCGCTGGATGCGCGAGGCGGGGTAGGGGTTTGCGTCGCTTTGTCGCTTCCTGTTGCGATTCAAATTTTGATACGGTGACGATGCCATTTGGGGCTACACTCGCTGATATTCAAAAAAGGAGGTTGGCCCTTGGCGCGAGTAAAACAAATAATCGGATTGACCGCGATCGTTCTGTTCGCTGCAACGCTGGCGGGCATCTGGGTGCTGACGGAGCAAAATGCGGTGGAGACGTCGTTGCTGAGCGAGTCCACCGCGCGTGTGGTGGAGGGCCAGGCTACGGGCGTTCAGGCTGCCGATGCCACGGGTGAAGCCCAGACGGAGTACGGAATGACCGGGGGCGCCGATTCGACTGCCTCGAATGTCCGGTCTGGCCGACTTGCTTCCATTCGCATGTGGGTGGGCACAAACGTCCGTCGCGTTGCCCATACCGTAGAGTTATTCTTCGTCGGATTGTTCGCCTCCGTGGTCGTGGTTTGCTTTTCCAGGCGTCCGTGGAGCGTATGCTCCCGTTGCGTGCCCGTATTGCTCTTTTGCGCCGCCTGCTCCGTTGGCGATCAGGTGCATAAGATCTTTGTTCCCGGAAGGCATTTCGACGTTATCGATTTAGGATTCGACGCTGCGGGCTATGTCACCGCCATGCTGTCGGTATTGCTGGCGGCGGCGTTGGTGCGCCATGCGACTCGGCCGATCGGCGCCCATGCGAGGCGCTAGCCGGTAACAAACCCGTTTCTGATAATGCGACCTTGTTGAATTATTTTGTGTCGCGCGTATTTCCGAGCGGTCGGATTTGAGGGGCGAGCGGTAGAACGCTCGCCCTTTGTGCGCCACGATGCGGCACAATGTATCGCAAAAGCTGTTTGTATCCGGTACGAATCGTTCGTTGGTCTTTAATTCTTCTCAACGGAGGTGTTTGAGATGGCAAACGGATTGTTTTTGCGGCTTCGCGAGCGTGAGCTCAGCGCGAGCCCGGCGGAACGCAATGTCATCGCATATGTAAGCGCTCATCCGCACGAGGTGGTCGGGCTGTCCGTCCGCGGTCTTGCCGATGTCACGTTCTCCTCGCCCTCGAGCATTTTGCGCTTTTGCAAGCGTTTGGGTTTTGCGGGCTACAAGGAGTTCCAGCGCGAACTGATTGCCGAGCTGGCGCTCTTAGGTGACAAGAAAGACGTAGCCCTCGAGGACATCTCCATGGATGACAGCGTCGAACGTATCGTGGGGAAGGTGATGAAAAGCAACGTGCGCACGATCGAGGCGACGGCGCGAACGCTCGATTACACCGTCTTGGAGCGATGCGCGGCCCGTCTTAAGCGGGCGCGCGCGGTCAATCTGTTCGGTATCGGTGCCTCTCGTTTGGTCGCGCACGACCTGGCGCAAAAGCTCATGCGTGTCGACAAAGAGTGCCATCTGTACGACGACTGGCATGATCAGCTCTTATGTGCCAAGAACATGCATGAGGGCGATATGGCAATCGCCTTTAGCTACTCGGGCTTGACGCAAGAGGTGCTGGATTGCACCGCCGAGGCTCAACGTCACAACTGTCCCGTTGTGGCCGTTACCAAAGTAGATGGATCATCCAAGCTTGCCACCATGGCCGATGCCGTGCTCGGCGTCGCTGCGAGTGAACCCTTGGTCCGCAGCGGTGCCATGGCTTCGCGTATGGCCCAGCTTATGGTTGTCGATGCCCTGTACGCTGCTTACGTTGCCAGCGACTACGAACGGGCGACGCATGTCATTAAGCAAAACTACATCGAGAAACAGGAAAGATGAGGTGAATGAAATGCTCGATTTAACAAAATTCACGACCGAACAGCGTAATCAAAGGTCAATGGACCTCGATACGATGACATCGCTGCAAATCGTCACGACGATGAACGATGAGGATCTTCGTGCCGTCCAGTCGGTCACGAAAGTGTTGCCCCAGGTTGCCACAGCAATCGACTGGGCTGCTGAGACACTCGAGCGCGGCGGGCGCGTCTTTTACATGGGCGCAGGCACCAGCGGTCGTCTGGGCGTACTCGACGCTTCGGAGTGTCCGCCCACGTTTGGCGTATCGCCCGATCTGATTGTCGGGCTCATTGCCGGGGGCGAGACGGCGTTTATCAAGGCTGTCGAAGGTGCCGAAGACAGCGAGGAGCTTGGCGCGAGCGACCTGCGGGAGCGTGGACTCTCGGACAAGGATCTTGTCGTTGGCCTGGCGGCAAGCGGTCGTACTCCCTATGTGGTGGGCGGCCTTGTGTACGCCAAGGCAACTGGGTGCAAGACCATTGCAATTGCCTGCAACCAAGGGTCGAAGATCGGGGAGAGCGCAGATCTTGCCATTGAGCCCGTGCCCGGTCCCGAGGTACTGACCGGCTCAACGAGGCTCAAGGCGGGAACGGTTCAAAAGCTCATTCTCAACATGATTTCGACCGGTGCCATGGTCAAGATTGGCAAGGTATACCAAAACCTGATGGTCGATGTGCAGCAGACGAACGAGAAGTTGGTGGTGCGCGGCCAGAACATCGTGATGGAGGCGACCGGCTGCACGCGCGAGCGCGCCGTTCAGGCGCTTGCAGATGCCGGCGGCCACGTAAAAACCGCTATTGTCTCGGTACTGCTGGACTGCGATGCCGAGCAGGCTGCGGTAGCTCTTGAGCGGGCGCACGGCCATGTCCGTGCTGCGGTGAGTGGCCATGAGAAGAGCAATGCCGATGCCCAATAGGTGCGCGGCGCGAGCTGATATGACATCCAGACG
>CABUTH010000063.1 GCA_902494465.1 uncultured Collinsella sp. | reverse complement strand
TGCCGTGGTTCCCCAAGAGGGAACGGTGTGCGCTCCTGTTTCCGGCACCGTCGCGGCGCTGTTTCCGACTGAGCACGCGCTGGGCATCATGTCCGACGACAGCTCTGCTCAGGTGATGCTGCATATCGGAATCGACACTGTTAAACTTGAGGGCAAGGGCTTCCATGCGCTTGTTGCCCAGGGTGATCACGTTGACGCGGGCCAGCCCCTCGTCGAGGTCGATTTCGACGTGGTCCGCGCCGCCGGCTTCGATCCCACGGTCTTCGTTATCGTGTGCGAGCGCTCGGAGAACTCGACTCTTCGTGAGCATGCTTCCGGCCCTGTTGCTGTTAAAGAGCCTGTCGTCTGGCTTTCCGAGTAAATTCTTGTGGTGGGTACCGTGGTTATCAAGCGAGTTTTTAACAACAACGTCGCAATGGTCACTTCGGACGATGGCTCCGAGCTCATCGTCATCGGTCGAGGCCTCTGCTTTGGCCGTCATGCCGGCGATGCCATCGACGAGGCGTCGATCGAAAAGACCTACGCGTTGCAGGAGGGAACTTCTCAGGATTCGCGTACGATTGACCGCTTGGCACATCTTTTGGAGTCCATCCCCACCGTCAACCTCGTGATTGCCGAGGACATTGTTCAGATGCTCCGTCGAGAGCTCAATGTTGATATCAACGACAAGATTCTCATTGCTCTCGCAGACCATATCAGCCTTGCTTTGGAGCGCGAGCGCAAGGGCGTCTCCTGTGAGAATCCGTTGCTGCTCGAGATCCAGCAGTTCTATCGCAAGGAGTATGCACTTGCGGGCCGTGCGCTGCAGATTATCAAGGAGTATATGGGCATTCAGATGAGCGAAGAAGAGCAGGGTTTCATTACGCTGCATATCGTCAACGCCACCATGCCGCAACGCTCCGATCGTTTGATTGTTTCGGTCCAGCTTGTTCGCGACGTGCTCGCGATTGTTTCCAAGCGCTATGCTACGACCCTCGATGACACCTCGCTGCCTTACGAACGTTTCGTTCGTCACCTGCAGTTTTTCGCACAGCGAGCGCTCGATCCTACGGCAGGGCAAATCAACGGAGACGCGCTGTTCCGAATCGATGAAACGGCGTATCCGTGCGCATTCTCGTGCGCGGACGCCATAGCCGCCCACTTGTCGTCTACCTATAACGTTGTCGTTACCGATGCCGAGAAGAGTTATCTCGCATATCACATTGTTAACCTGCTTGGAGAACCTGGTCTCTAGGCATAACGTGCCCACACATCGATTGATATAAGGCAAGGCTCACGGTCTTGTTCAGGGCACATCTGTCTTAATTTGCGGAAAAGGAAGGGGAGTACCGCTATGACCGCAAAAAAGAAGTTCAATTTCAAAGCGCCGTTGGAGGTGTTCGCGAAGTCGATCGTTCAGCCGATGATGTATCTCTCGGTTGCCGGCATCCTGCTCATCGTGGGCATCATTCTGACCAACAAGACCATCTGCGCTTTGGTCCCCGTACTGGGCTCCGGTCCGTTCCAGCTTGTGGGCGCCGTTGTCTATCAGTCGCTGATGTTTATCATCAACAACCTCTCGATTCTGTTCTGCGTGGGCATCGCCGGCGCCATGGCAAAGAAGAACAAGGGCCATGCTTCGCTGATTGCCCTGATGTCGTTCTTCCTGTTCCTGCAGGCTAACAACATCGTGCTCAACGCCACCGGCTCTCTTGCCGATGCGAGCGGCATGCTCGGTCTTACCGGAACCGGCCAGGCCACCGTTATGGGCATTCAGGTGCTCGATACCGGCGTGTTCGGCGGCATCATCCTTGGTTGCATCACCGGTGCCGTGTTCAACAAGTACTCGAACAAGCAGTTCCCCATTGCCCTTTCGATGTTCTCGGGCGTCCGCTTCCCGTTCCTGATTATGATCATCATTTCCTGGATCATGGGCGCTGGCTTCTGCATCGTTTGGCCTCCGGTTCAGGGTGCCATCTCCTCCGTTGCCGGCATCATTAAGGAGTCGGGCAACATCGGTCTGTTTATCTACGGCATGCTCAACAAGCTGCTCGTTCCCACCGGTCTGCACCACCTCATCTACACCCCGTTCCAGTTCTCCGATGTGGGTGGCACCCTGACGCTGGGTGATCAGGTTATTGCCGGCGCCTATCCCATCCGTGTTGCCGAGATGGCAATGACGGGTCAGCCCTTCTCCGATAGTACGTATTTCAATAGCTACACCTTCAACAACCTGTGGCCCTACATCGGTATCGGTCTCGCCTTTATCGTCACCGCTTACAAGGGGAACAAGGATAAGACCAAGGCCGTTATTATCCCGCTGATCATCACCGCCGTGCTCTCCTGCGTGACCGAGCCCATGGACTTCCTCTTTGTCTTTGCCGCTCCCGTGCTCTTTGTCGTTCACTCGGTTCTTTCCGGCATCTTCCTGGTCCTGCTCAAGGTCCTCTCCGTGCCCGCTTCGACTGCAGGCGGCATCATCAACATCGTGGTTTCCAACCTGGTCCTCGGTGTCGATAAGACCAACTGGCCGGTTATGCTGGTGCTTGGAGTCGTCAACGCCGCTCTGTACTTCTTCCTCTTCACCTTCCTTATTAAGAAGCTCAACCTTCACACCCCTGGTCGCGAGGAAGAGTCCGAGCTTGCTGAGTCCGTTGCCGAGGGCGAGGCCGCCGCGTCTGTCGCGGTGAAGCAGGGCGCTGTTGCCGCAGCTCCCGCAGAGGGCGTCGATGCAGGTATTGCCGACCTGGTCGCGGGTCTTGGTGGCAAGGACAACATCGAGGAGCTCGAGAACTGCTTTACGCGTCTCCGCGTGAACGTTAAGAACCCGGACCTCATCAATGAGGACCTCATCAACCACGTGCCCAACAGCGGCATCAACCGCAACGGCAATAATATCCAGATCATCTTTGGCATGAAGGTCGCCGAGATGCGCGACAAGGTCGAAAACGCAATTGAGAAGGAGCAGTAAACAATGATCATTACTCTGTGTGGTGGCGGATCCACCTTTACCCCCGGCATCGTCAAGTCCATCGCCCTGCGCAAGGACGAGCTCGACGTTGACGAGATTCGTCTGTACGACATCAACGAGGAGCGCCAGCGCAAGATCGGCGTGCTCGTGGACTGGATTTTGCACGAGGACCTCGGCCTGGACATCAAGCTCACGGTGACCACCGACAAAAAGACGGCTTTTACCGACGCGAGCTTCGTGTTTGCCCAGATGCGCGTGGGCGGCTACGCCATGCGCGAGCAGGACGAGAAGATTCCGCTGCGTCACGGCTGCGTGGGTCAGGAGACTTGCGGTTGCGGCGGCCTTGCCTACGGCATGCGCACCATCTTCCCCATGGTCGAGCTGATCGATGACGTTGAGAAGTACGCCAAGAAGGACTACTGGATTCTCAACTACTCCAACCCTGCCGCCATCGTCTCCGAGGGCTGCCGCGTGCTGCGTCCCAACGCTCGTATCATCAACATCTGCGACATGCCGATCGCGATCATCGACGTGGTTTGCGCCGCGCTCGATATCGACAAGAAGGATGTCGAGTACGATTACTTTGGCCTCAACCACTTTGGTTGGTTCACCTCGATCCGCCACAAGGGCGAGGAGGTGCTCCCGCAGCTGCGCGAGTACATCAAGGAGCATGAGATTCTGCTGCCCGACTCTTACCTCAAGGGCATGGGCTCGCTCATGGCAAAGAAGCCCGAGGAGGCCGTCGACGAGCACCCCGAGCAGAACCGCCACACCAAGGGCAGCTGGTACTACGTCTGGAAGGGCGAGTACGAGATCATGGAGTGCTTCCCGGAGTACCTGCCCAACACGTATCTGAACTACTACCTGCAGCAGAAGGAGTTCGTCGAGCACTCCAACCCCGAGCGCACCCGTGCTAACGAGGTTGAGGAGACGCGTGAGAAGAACCTCTTTGATGGTATCGACCATTACGAGAAGACGGGCGAGATCGACGAGAGCACGTTCTATGCGGGCAGCCACGGCGACTGGATTGCCGATCTGGCTATCGCTCTGAAGAACGACACCAAGCAGCGCTTCCTGGTCATTTGCGAGAACAAGGGCGCCATCCCCAACATGCCCTACGACGCTATGGTCGAGCTGCCTGCCTACATTGGCAAGAACGGCCCCGAGGTCATCAGCCGCGACAACATTCCGCTGTTCCAGCAGGGCCTCATGATGCAGCAGCTGAACTCCGAGAAGCTCATTGTCGAGGCTACGATCGAGGGTTCGTACGAGAAGGCGCTTAAGGCCTTTACGCTCATCAAGACCGTGCCGTCGATGAAGGTCGCCAAGGAGGTTCTCGACGACATGATCGAGGCCAACAAGGGTTACTGGCCCGAGCTTAAGTAAAAGCAACAGGGTCGCTGGCCGCATGCCTGAAGCAATGCCCCGCCCACGTGATTGCGTGGGCGGGGCATTGTCGTTTGGTAACGCGTTTTATCAAATATGGCATTTATCTGCGATAATGTTCATTTTCACCGCTGATGGTGACATTTCATACCGCCTGCCGAACTGCGTGGAGACCTAACAACTTTTTAGGTCAGTGTTGTGCGTGTAGCAATTTCGCCCGGCCTCGCCTCCGGGCTGCCATGTGAGAGGGGATCTTATGGCTCGACTGCACGTAATGGAACGCAGCCACGCTCAGGCCGTCATGGACGACCTGCACGATGCACTCGGACGTCGTCTGGCGGTGAGTTCACTCGCCCCGTGCCCCGTCGAGTTTACGGCGGCGCTCGTCAACCTGTGCTCCACCCAGAGCTGCGGCAAGTGCACGCCCTGCCGCGTGGGCCTGAGCGCGCTGAGCGACCTGCTCGCCGATGTGCTCGAGGGCCGCGCCGACGAGTCCACGCTCAACTTGATTGAGCGCACGGCCCGCACCATCTACCTTTCGAGCGACTGCGCCATCGGCTACGAAGCTGGCGCCATGGCACTCACGCCCATTCGCGGCTTCCGCGACGATTTTGAGCACCACATCCGCGAGCACTCCTGCGGCTTTGACCGCGAGGCTCGCGTCCCGTGTGTCTCGGGCTGCCCGGCGCACGTCGACATTCCTGGTTACATCTCGCTCGTCGAGGCAGGCCGTTATGCCGACGCCGTCAAGGTCATCCGCAAGAACAACCCGCTACCGCTCGTCTGTGGTCTGGTGTGCGAGCATCCCTGCGAGATGCATTGCCGCCGTGGCATGGTCGACGACCCCATGAACATCCTCGCCCTCAAGCGTTTTGCCGTTGAGCATAGCGACCTCAACGACCACAAGCCACATGTAGTGGACAACACCGGTAAGCGCGTCGCCGTGATCGGCGGCGGCCCGGCCGGCCTTTCCTGTGCCTACTACCTGGCCGTGATGGGCCACAAGGTGACCATTTTTGAGCAGCGCCACCACTTGGGCGGCATGCTGCGCTACGGCATCCCCAGCTATCGTCTGCCGCGCGAGCGCCTGCAGGCCGAGATCGACTGGATCTTGAGCGCCGGCATCGACGTGGAGCTCGACCACTCCGTGAGCGGCGAGGAGCTCGCCCGTCTGCGCGACGAGTTCGATGCCGTCTACCTGGCCATCGGTGCCCACAGTGACAAGAAGCTCGGCCTTCCGGGTGAAGAGGCGCCCGGCGTGGAATCGGCCGTCAAGATGCTGCGCGCCATCGGCGATGACGAGCTGCCCGACCTGAGCGGCCAGCGCGTGTGCGTCATCGGCGGCGGCAACGTTGCCATGGACGTGGCACGCTCCGCCGTGCGCTGCGGTGCCGAAAAGGTAAGCATCGTCTACCGCCGTCGCATCTGCGATATGACGGCCCAGGACGCCGAAATCGCCGGCGCCCAGGCCGAGGGTTGCGAGGTTCTGGAGCTCACGGCGCCGCTCGCCATCGAGACGGGCGAAGATGGTCGCGTGAGCGGCCTGCGCGTGCAACCGCAGATTATCGGCGAGCCTCGCCGTGGGCGTCCGGCCCCGCGTGCCGCAGCCACGCCCGAGCGCGTCATTCCCTGCGAGCGCGTGTTTGTGGCCATTGGCCAGGACATCGATTCCAAGCCGTTTGAGGACATGGGCATCGCCTGCAAGTGGGGTCGCGTCGTTACCGATTCGGACGGCGCCGTGCCCAACTTCGATGGCCTCTTTAGCGGCGGCGACTGCCAGACCGGTCCCGCCACCGTCATCCGTGCCATCAACGCCGGCCGCGTGGCTTCGGCAAACATCGACCGCTATCTGGGCTTCGACCACAAGATCAAGCTCGACGTGGAGCTGCCGACCGTTCAGTTTAAGGGCAAGCACGAGTGCGGCCGCTGCGAGCTGGGCGAGCGCGAGGCCGGCGAGCGTATTCACGATTGGAATCTGGTCGAGCAGGGCCTTACCGAGGAGGAGGCGCGCCAGGAGGCAAGCCGCTGCCTGCGTTGCGACCACTTTGGCTTTGGCGCGTTCCGCGGAGGGAGGAACCTGGAATGGTAGAGCTCAACAAAACCACCGTCGGCGACAACAGCGAAAACGGAGCGCACAACATGGTCAGGCTCATTATCGATAACTGCGAAGTCGTGGTGCCCGAGCACACCACGATCCTGGATGCGGCCAAGTCCGTCGGCATCCAGATTCCCACCCTGTGCTATCTGCGCGATCTGAACGAGATCGGCGGCTGCCGCGTGTGCGTGGTCGAGGTCGAGGGCTGCGATCAGCTGGTCGCCGCCTGCAACAACTACGTGCTCGACGGCATGGTGGTGCACACCAACAGCCCCAAGGCCCGCGAGGCTCGCCGCACCAACGTGCAGCTGCTGCTGTCCCAGCACGATTCGCAGTGCACGAGCTGCGTGCGCAGCGGCAACTGCAACCTACAGACCATCGCCAACGACCTGGGTATTTTTTATCTGCCGTATCAAAGGCATTTGGCGGGCGAGGGCTGGGATTTCGATTTTCCCATCATCCGCGAAAACGACAAGTGCATTAAATGCATGCGCTGTATCAAGGTGTGCGAGAGCGTGCAGGGGCTAGGGATTTGGGACCTGACCAACCGCGCCACGCATACCGCCGTGGGTACCCGCGGGCGCGCGCCGATCGGCAAGACCGAATGCGTCGCGTGCGGCCAGTGCATAACGCATTGCCCGACGGGCGCACTGCGCGAGCGCGACGATACCGAGACCGTGTTCGATGCTCTCGCCGATCCCGACAAGATCGTGCTGGTGCAGATTGCGCCGGCCGTGCGCAGCGCCTGGGGCGAGGAGCTCGGCATATCTCGCGAGGAGGCTACCGTTGAGCGCTTGGCTTGCGCGCTGCGCCGCGTTGGCTTTGAGTACGTGTTCGATACCGATTTCTCGGCCGACCTCACCATTATGGAAGAGGGCTCCGAGCTGCTCAAGCGCCTGGGCGAGGCCGCCAAGGGCGAGGGCGACAGCCGCAGCTGGCCCATGTTCACGAGCTGCTGCCCGGGCTGGGTACGCTTTGTGAAGGCGCGTTACCCCGAGTTTGTCGACAGCCTGTCCACGTCCAAGTCGCCGCAGCAGATGTTCGGCGCCATCGCCAAGACCTACTACGCCAAGGTGCTGGGCGTGGAGCCCGAGCGCCTGTTTGTGGTGTCCGTGATGCCGTGCACGGCCAAGAAGGCCGAGTGCGCGCTGCCGAGCATGGTGGGCGAGGGCGGCACGCCCGATGTGGACGTTGCGCTGACGGTGCGCGAGATGGTGCGCATGGTCCGCGCGAGCCACGTGAGCGTGGATACGCTAGTTGAGGAGCCGCTCGATACGCCGCTGGGCTTTGGCATGGGTGCGGGTGTGATCTTTGGCGCCACGGGCGGCGTGATGGAGGCCGCCGTGCGCTCGGCCTATTACCTGGTGACGGGCAAGAACCCCGACGCCGACTTCTTTACCGATGTGCGCGGCCTGGACGGCTGGAAGGAGGCCGTGGCCGATATCGATGGCACCAAGGTGCGCGTCGCCGTGGCACACGGGCTGGGCAACGCTGCCCGTTTGCTCGACGCGATTCGCGACGGCCGCGTGAGCTATGACTTCGTTGAGGTTATGGCGTGCCCGGGCGGCTGCGTCGGTGGCGGCGGTCAGCCCATCCACGACGGCTGCGAGCTGGCAGCCGAGCGTGGCCAGGTGCTCTGGGGCCTGGATGCCGCTGCGGACATTCGTTTCTCGCACGAGAATCCCGATGTCCAGGCGTGCTACCGCGAGTTCTTGGGCGAGCCGCTCTCGTCGCTGGCTGAGGATCTGCTGCATACCGACCATCACGCATGGACGATGCCTAACGAGGGGACGTGCTAGCGATGCGCGCGTTTGATTTTGAGCTGTCGCGCCGGGGGTTTGCCTCGGCGCTTGCCGCGGGTGCGCTGTCGCTTGCACTCGCGGGCTGTGGCGGCGGGGCTGCCGGTGCCGGGTCCGCCGCGGGCTCGGCTGCCACGGACGGCGCCGGTGCTGCTGCAGAGCCGGTCGAGGTGCGCGTCGCCTCGCTCAAGGGGCCGACCTCGATTGGTCTGGTGCAGTTTATGGACCGGGCAGCCGATGGCGAGACGGACAATGAGTTCGACTTTGCGATCAATACTGCCGCCGATGAGATTGTGCCCAAGGTCATTCAGGACGATATCGATATCGCCCTGGTGCCCGCCAACGTGGCGAGCGTACTCTACAACAAGACTGAGGGTGCGGTGCAGGTCATCGACATCAACACGCTGGGCGTGCTGAACGTGGTGACGGGTAACGCGGACGTTACTTCGTTTGGCGATCTGGCGGGCCATACTGTCTATATGACGGGCAAGGGCACCACGCCGGAGTACGTCATGAACTACCTGTTGGAGCGCGCGGGCCTGACCGGCCAGGTGGCGCTTGAGTTTAAGAGCGAGCCCACCGAGGTGCTCTCGGTGCTGCTTGCCGATCCGTCTGCCGTGGGCGTGCTGCCCGAGCCGTTCAAGACCGCTGCCATCGCAAAGAGCGAAGGCAAGCTGTCGGCGCCGGTGAGTCTGACCGATGTGTGGGATGAGCTGGCGGGCGACACGGGCTCCCGTTTGCTGACGGGCGTGACCGTGGTGCGTCGGGCCTTTGCCGAGGAGCATCCCGAGGCCGTGGCGGAATTCCTGAGCTGCCATGCTGCGAGCGTTGAGGACGTGAACGCGGTGCCGGCGGACTGGGCTCAGGCCGTGGTCGATGCGGGTATCGTGGATAACGCCGCGATTGCCGAAAAGGCGATTCCCGGGTGCATGCTCGTGTGCCAGACGGGGAGGGATATGAAGGCGGCGCTCGGTGGGTACCTGCAGGTGCTGGCCGATGCGGACGCGAGCGCCGTGGGCGGCAAGCTCCCGGCTGACGATTTCTACTACATGGAGTAGCCCGTGCGTGCGTTTGCTCGACAAATGGCAGAGCGTATGAAGGCGGTGGCGGCAGCAGGTGCCGTTGCCGCCTTTTGGCTTGCCGTGTGGGTGCTGGTGGCGGGTCTCGTGGCGCAGCCGTTGATTTTGCCGGGGCCGGGCGCTGTCGTGGTGGCGTTGCTACGACTGGTATGCGATGCCGGCACATGGGCGATTCTGGCAGGCTCGGGTGCGCGTATCTTGGGCGGGCTGGCGCTTGCCGCGGTGTGCGGCGTCGTGATGGCGGGAGCCTCGGTGCGGTCGCTGACGTTTGCCCGCTTGGTGGCGCCTGCGCTTTCGTTTGTTAAGGCGACACCGGTTGCCTGCGTGGTGGTCCTGCTGCTCATTTGGTTGGGGTCGGCGCGCGTGAGCATCGCCGCGGGCTTTTTGATGGCGCTGC
>CABUTH010000062.1 GCA_902494465.1 uncultured Collinsella sp. | reverse complement strand
GCGGCGTTACCTCAGCTGGATAGAGGGTCTGACTACGAATCAGAACGTCATAGGTTCGAATCCTATACGCCGCACCAATTGAGTTTTAAGCCTCCGGAAACGGGGGCTTTTCCTTTACGGGGGCATTGCGGAGATTCGAACCTCGGTCGAGGCGCGAGCGTCAAGAAAACGCGGAGCGTTTTTAGCGAGCGGGCGAGTCCGCCGGCAGGCGGGCGAAGCCGGTGCGGATCCGCGCAGCGGATGCGCGGAATCCTATACGCCGCACCAATTGACTTTAAAGTTCCCGGCGACGGGGGCTTTTCTTATATCGCGATGCGTCGAAGATCGCGCCAAGCCCTCCAAATGAGTAAAAATCAAATTCAATAACTTTTTTTGAAAAACGCTTGACGATTATTCAGTCCATGTGCATAATAATCAACAAGTCGCGGCGTTACCTCAGCTGGATAGAGGGTCTGACTACGAATCAGAACGTCATAGGTTCGAATCCTATACGCCGCACCAATTGAAATTGAAAGCCTCCGGCAACGGGGGCTTTTCTTTTATGGCAACACCGCATGGATTCGAACCTCGGTCGAGGCGCGGGCGTCAAGAAAACGCGGGGCGTTTTTAGCCCGCGGGCGAGCGCGCCGGCAGGCGGGCGAAGCCGGTGCGGATCCGCGAAGCGGATGCGCGGAATCCTATACGCCGCACCATTTGAGATTAAAGCTCCCGGCAACGGGGGCTTTTCTTTTACGCCAGCTTGAGTGCTTTTGTCCAAAGGGACGATTTCCTGTCGACTCGTGTAAGATTCCGAGTAGATGTCGCGACTTATTCGCGACCACTCCTTCTTCAAGCGACCGATCAGGGTGATATTTCGTGGCAGAGCGTCCGACATACAAGCTCAGGTTTCTCGATCCCAAGAAGCGCTTTCCGGCGATGCCCGAGCAGCCTGCGGGACGCTCATATGGCGTGGTCTGGAAACTCTTTGGCGAGGATCAGCATGAATCTTGTTATGTCGTCGAATTCGTTGGCAAAAGCCATGTGTCGCTTTTGGGCTACGTAAGCGTTTCGGGTGAGGTGTACAAGGTGGACCGCCCCGTTAGCGAGGCTCCGCTGCCCAACGATCCCGACATGGAACTGGTCCTTGACGAGTTGGACTCCGGTATTGGTGAGATTATGGTGAGGGGAGCAAACGGCATGATGCGCGCGTGCGCGCGAACCGTCGGCTCTCCCGAAGGTACCATGCGCGAACAGTCCGATCACGAGACATGGAATTCGACCCGCTCCCTTCCTTACGGTGAGTTCATGGCATCGATGTTCCTGCGCTACGTGATATTCGCTGACTCTGAAAATACCATTGCGAGCACGGCGGACGCCGGCGGACTCGACGAGGGTATGCAAAACGTTGTCGACAAGATCAAGCTCGTAAAGTTGCCCGAGCCGGTCGAGGTGTTTTTGGGCTTTAACACGGCACCGCTCCCCGATGCTATCGAGACGCTGCTTTACCGCGTTGACCATGCCGAGAATCCGAGCGGTATCGAGCGCTATGCCGCCACCCTTATGAGCGAAATTGACTTGCCCCGTCTGCGCACCATCGCTGCCAAGTCCGAGATGAGCCTGGCTCGCATTGATCGCTCAAAGATTTTCTATCTCAATTTTGATCGTAGCCTGTTGGATCAGGACGAGATTGACATGCTGCTTGCCATCGAGTGCCGTCTCAACCGCCTCTCCGGCATCCTTGAGCGCATCGGGGCCGGATTGGTCCCTGCGGCATCCTCGCCGAGCCTTGAGGGCTGTGCGCTCTTTGATGCGTGGCATATCGCCAAGACGACCAACGATGTTCCCCGACTGCTCGATACGGCTTCGAGCGATAACCCGTGGGCCAAGCCGGGAACGGTTTCGTGCCAGCCGGGCGGCAAGTGGGACGTGCGCACCCGTTTTGCGCGAATCGTTGAGGCGCTCAACGTGGTCACGCGGCTCGACTATACCTATCGGGCAAACGTTGCCGAGGGGATTATGCTCGTTCGGTTTGGGCAGTCTGTCGTTGATGCCATGCCGCAACGTGAATACGACGCTCAAGATGACGCCTGGCGCGAGCTGGACAAGGACACGCGTGCGATCTGGGCCGCGGAGCACGATGCGCGCGTGGCACTCACGCTTGCGGCAGCGTGTTTTGCCGCGGGCACCTGCATCACGCGCTGCTATGTGCAGATTGCTGCTCCCGACAGTGAGCAGGGCGAGCGCGTTGTCGCAACGTATTTCTTTGAGCGCGCGGCCTATCTGGCCGATTGCGTGCCTGTCGCCAAGGATCTTGAGAGCATGGACATGGACGATATGCCGTGCAAGCGTGTGCTTGAGGCGTATGAGTCAACCGCTCCGGAGACGATTGAGCCTGCGGAGGTTCATGCTCGTCCGCGTGATGACCATCGCACGCTGCCGCCGGCGCTGTGCGATCTGCTACTTGCCGATACGGCTGACGAGTTGGAGGTCATGGAAGAGGACGACGACCCATACGTGGCCCGTGTTGTTGAATTGCGCGAGCAGGCAAAAGTCGACCGTACAGGCGCTTTTGAAGGCTTTTCCCGTCTTGTCGAGGAGTTGGAGGCTAAGTGCGCCGTCGCCGAGCTTTTGGCGACAGGTCCGGTTCAAACGCAGTTTTGCGATAACCAGCTGGTGCGCATGGTGCTACCGGTGTTGGAAGAAGACCGCTCTGTGCGAATCCTTCGTGCGCCCGATGCGCTGTACTTTGCCCAGCACGAGATCTGCAGCTTTTACGCCGAGCAAGAGGACTTTGAACGAGCATTGCCCGAGGTGCGCCATCTTTACGATCTGGCGCGCTCGTCCATGCAATCGCACTTTGCGCTCATCAACGTGCTTGCGCGTCTGGAGCGCTTTGACGAGATTATCGAGGTGGCGCGTCACGGCCTACGTATTGCCAGCGATCGTTCTGCAATCGGCTACCTGTTCTATCGCTTGGCGTTTGCCTATTGGAATTGCGATCAACTCGACCTGGCGCTGGCTTGTTACCGTCTGGTGCCGCGCGGCGAGGAGTCGGGCAGCAGCGCGCTGGAAGAAATGCAGGGCCTTATGAACGAGATGGGCGTCAGCGAGCCTCCGACGTTCGAGGAAGCGGTCGAGACCATCCGCAAGGCTGGACTCGAGCTGCCGCCAGTGTCCGCCGTGACGAATCAGCTGGCAGATGCCGCTGTGCAACTGGTCGACAACGGCTTCTTTTTCCTGGCACGCGGTTGCATCTTCCAAATGTGGCGCACCATGGGCAACGACGAGCTCGGCTCCCTCAACCGCTCGCTGGGGTAGGTGAAGCTTCCAAGGAGGAAAGGATGCTAGGCAATTAGAAAATTTCCTCTTGCCCATCCTTGGCTGTTTGGTTACTATAGAACGGCTGTTACGGAGAGCTGACCGAGAGGCCGAAGGTGCTCGCCTGCTAAGCGAGTATGCCCCAAAAGGGCATCTGGGGTTCGAATCCCCAGCTCTCCGCCAGTACGAATTTGAAGAAGGGTCCCATTTGGGGCCCTTTTTTGTGTGGAGAAAGGAGGCTGGGGATTCGAACCCTCAAAAATGAGGCGCCCCGTTGGACGCCTCATTTGGTTCGATGTGATATCGCTCCGGCCCTACACCTCGGGTGCCTTGGCTACGGTCTCGCTTTCTGCCGTGAGTGGGCGGTTGTCGATGCGGCGGCCCAGGCGGTCGAGCTTCACAAGGAGCCATTCAATGGGATTCGGCCCTGTGCCTTCCTCGTCGGCAACCAGGTCCATGACGGCGACCTTGGTGCTGTCCTGCTTGAGCGTAACGCTGCCTACCTTGTCGCCAACATGCACCGTGCCCGAAAGGTCATCGTAGCTAACTTTTTCGGTCACTTCGCCGGCGAGTGAGAACACCGTTGCCTGTGCGGCGGGGTCGGCGAGCGTGGCGTCGATCGTCTTGTCCGTCCAATCTGTCTGGCTAATGCGTGCCATAAGCGGGTTGCCGTTGGCGGTCTTTTCCTGCGTGTTGGCGATTGCGACCGTCACCTTGTGACCGTAGTACCAACTGGCAAGGGTTGCGGTATCGGTAAAGCGCTGGTCGGTGGTGGTGGAGTTCAAAACGACGGTGTAGATCTCGTCGCCATCGCGGTTGTAGGCACCCGTAAAACAATAGCCTGCATCGTCGGTGGTGCCGGTCTTGCCGCCGATGTTGCCATCTTGGCCCAGCAAATAGTTATGCGTGTCCATGGAATGCGAATGATCGGTGCCGTCGGCGCCCGTGACCTCGATCCAGGAATCCTCGCTCGCTACGACCTCGCGGATCGTGTCGTTTTTCATGGCCTCCTGCATCATCAGCGCTACGTCGTGTGCGGTTGAGTGCATATCGCCAGCCCACTCATCAAAGTCCAGACCATGCGGGTTTTCAAAAAGCGTACCGGTGCAGCCGAGTTTCTTGGCACGCTCGTTCATGGCCTTCACAAATGTGGCCTCGGCGTCTTTGGTCTTAGGGTCGATCTTCTTGCCCACATATTCGGCGAGCACGATGGCGGCGTCGTTGCCCGAGGGAATCATCAGGCCGCGCAGTGCCTGCTCCACGGTAAGCTCGTCGCCTTCGAGCAAGCCGGCGGTCGAATTACCTACGGTGGCTGCGGCGTTGCTCACCGTGACCTTCTCGTCCATCTTGCAATTCTCGACGGTTAGGATTGCGGTCATGACCTTGGTGATCGAGGCAATCTTGACCTGCTCATCGGCGCTGCGGGCATAGTAGACGGTGCCGTCTTTGCCCATGACGAGGGCATTGGTCGCATCGATATCGGGCAGGTTTTCGGCCGTGATGCCGCGCGCATCAGCGGTTTTGCCGCAAACATTGTCGGTCGTGAGCACTTGGGCGCCGGCGACGGTGGGCACGCCAGCGGCAAGGGCGATAGCGCAGACAAGGCCGGCGGCAAGCTGGGCTGAGCGCTTTGCAAAAGAGGTGAGGGACTTCACGGATTTCGCTTTCGACGGGATGGTCTCTTCTGGAACTAGAGTATATCGTTTGCCGGCGTCGGCGATCATCGCGTGCGCGTGTGGCCCACATCCGCACCCGAACGGGCACAAGGGTGCTTAAGGCCGACTTAATCACCCACGCTTGTTGCGTGTGGCGTGCGTCGCCTCGTGCATAATGGAGCGCGAGAGGAGCACGCATGAACGAGCGCATTTTGGTAGTTGATGACGAGAAGGCCATCGCCGACTTGGTTGGCATCTACCTTACAAAAGAGGGCTTTGATGTCCAGATTGCCTATAGCGGGGCCGATGCTGCCAAGGCGATTTTGGAGCAGGAGTTTGATTTGGCGCTGCTGGATGTCATGCTGCCCGATATCGATGGGTTTGAGCTGCTGCGTACGATCCGTTCCAGCCATACCTATCCCGTGATCATGCTGACGGCGCGCGATGCCCAGCAAGACAAGATCGGGGGCCTTTCGCTTGGCGCGGACGATTACGTGGTTAAGCCGTTCCGTCCGCTGGAGCTCATCGCGCGTGTGCACGCTCAGCTTCGCCGCTACACCAGCTACGGTAGCCGTGCACAGGCGGCCGAATCGCCGACCATTCAGCTCGACGGCTTGGAGATCAACCGCGATGCCCGTTCCGTAACGGTGGACGGTGCGCCGGTTCGCCTCACGCCCATCGAGTATTCCATCTTGCGGTATCTGGTCGAGCATCGCGGCAGTGTGGTGGCCGTGGAGGATCTGTTCCGCGCGGTGTGGAACGAGGATTTTATGCCCGGCTCCAACAATACGGTGATGGTGCACATTCGCCACCTGCGCGAAAAGATCGGTGACGACGCTCAAAAGCCGCGCTTTATCAAAAACGTCTGGGGCGTCGGCTACATAATCGAATAACGCCTTTGATGGTGGGGAAGTGGATATGACAAAAGACGATAGGCAGGCATTCGAGGTGCCCGATCGACTCTTTGAATACGTGAGGTCGGTCGTCGACAACCGCGCGCTTGCAACGGTGCTGCTCTTTTTGCTGAGCCTGCTGCTGATTGGCATCGATAACATCGCTGGAATCTTGGCGGTGCTGCTTGTCGGCTTTTTGCTGATCGATCGATTTGAAATCGTACGCCGCTGCGTGGTGATTGGCGGTGCCGCGTGGGCCATGACGTTGGCGATTGGCGCCATGGCACTCGGCGGCATCGAAGGGCCGGTGCTGTTCGATGCCGGCTTTGTATTCAACATGCTTGGCTTTGTGCTGGCGCTTGCCGTGTGCGTGCTGTTCTTTTGCGGCCGCGCCCTGTACTACCAGGGCTATGAGCAGGGCGAGCAGCATGCCGATTGTGTGCTGGCCGCTCGTATTCAAGATCGCCTGATCGATCACCCCGACACCTGGGACAACATCGACGGCGACTTCCTGGAGGTCGAGGGCGCACTCAACCGTGTGCGCGATCGCGAGCGCAAGGTGCAGCAGGCCTTGCGTGACGAGTCTCATCGCAAGGACGATCTGGTCACGTACTTGGCACATGACCTACGCACCCCGCTTGCCAGTGTGGTGGGCTATCTTTCGCTGCTGCAAGAGGCTCCTGAGCTGCCGGTTGAGCAACGTGCACACTTTACGGGCGTGGCGCTCGACAAGGCGCACCGGCTCGATGCACTCATCGAAGAGTTCTTCGATATCACGCGCTTTGACTTCCACGATATCGTGCTCACGCGCGGCTATGTTGATCTGGGGTTGCTGCTGGCTCAGGTGGCTGACGAGTTCTATCCCATCCTCAACGAGCAGCATAAGGAAGCCCAAGTTGATATTCGCGAGGACCTGACGGTGCTCGTGGATGGCGACAAGATGGCCCGCGTGTTTAACAACATCATGAAAAACGCCGTCGCCTATAGCTATGAGGGCTCGACTATCACGATTGAGGCCAGGCGCCAAGACGATGGCGGCGTGCGCGTGCGCTTTATCAATCAGGGCGATCCTATCCCTGCGGCTAAGCTCAAGGTGATCTTTGAGAAGTTCTATCGCCTGGATGCGGCGCGTGCGACCAATCGCGGTGGTGCCGGTTTGGGCCTTGCTATTGCCAAGGAGATCATCGCGGCACACGGCGGTACCGTTGCATGTGAATCGACGCCCGAACACACGATATTCACCATCGAGCTGCCCGCCGCATAGCCAGCGTGCCCTTACAAACACTTGACAATGTGCTCACGTGCGTATGAGCCGCGATCCCTACTATCGATACTGCTGAATTGATATCGATATGGAGGTGTGCGGTATGACGGCTGCTGCGGCTGTGGAGCCCACGGAGCTTGAAGAACTCATGGAAGCGCAGGCCGAGGCCGCGCATGAGCGCGAGGTTGGGGATGCGACTCGCCCCACGGCAGAGGAACTTGCCGCCTCGCCGACGCGCATCGACGTCGAGGGCCTCGACCTGTTCTATGGCGACCACCATGCGCTCAAGGACGTGAATATCAAGATCCGCGACAAGCAGATCACCTCGTTCATCGGGCCTTCGGGCTGCGGAAAGTCTACGTTGCTGCGCTGCTTTAACCGCATGAACGACGGCATCAAGGATTGCCGCATCGAGGGCAAGATTGCGCTCGATGGTCAAGATATCCTGGGCGATTACGACATCTGCCGTTTGCGCCAGCGCGTGGGCATGGTGTTCCAGCGCCCCAACCCGTTTCCCATGAGCATCTACGACAACGTCGCCTACGGTCCTCGCGGTATGGGCGTGCGCGACCGCGCCGTGCTCGATGAGCTGGTCGAGGACTCCCTTCGTCGCGCTGCGCTATGGGATGAGGTCAAGGACAAGCTCAAGGAGTCGGGCCTGGGTCTTTCGGGCGGTCAGCAGCAACGCCTGTGCATCGCCCGCGCACTTGCCGTGCAGCCCGACATTCTGCTGATGGACGAGCCGACCTCGGCACTCGACCCTGTGTCGACGTTGGTGGTGGAGCAGCTGGCCTGCGAGCTCAAGGAGACCTGCACGCTGGTGGTCGTGACGCACAACATGCAGCAGGCCGCGCGTATTTCCGATTCGGTTGCGTTCTTTTTGCTGGGTGAGCTGGTGGAGCACGCGCCCACCGCGCAACTCTTCAAGAATCCGTCCGATCCGCGCACCGCGGATTATTTGACGGGGCGTTTTGGCTGACGCTGTCTTTTACAGGTGCCTTTAGGGTTAAGATGCGGTCATATCGGCCGCAAAGGGGTTCAACATGATCTATTACGTCGAGGACGATGACAACATCAGGGATTTGACAGTCTACGCGCTGCGCAAGCAGGGAATCGAGGCCGAGGGCTTTTCGTGCGACGGCGAGTTTAAAGCTGCCGTGGCGCGACGGGTGCCCGATGCTGTGCTGCTCGATATCATGCTGCCCGACACCGATGGCTTGGCGATTATGCGTCGCCTGCGTGCCGATTGCCTGACGGCGACGGTGCCCATCATGATGCTTACCGCCAAGGACACCGAGCTCGACAAGGTGATGGCGCTCGATGGCGGTGCCGACGATTACCTGACTAAGCCGTTTTCGCTCATGGAGCTTGCGAGCCGCTGCCGCGCACTGCTGCGTCGCGGCGGCATGGTCAAGCAGGCGAGCGATGTGCTCAGCGTGGGCGACATCGTGCTCTCGCCCAGCCATCGCGAGGTGACCGTTGCCGGCGAGCCGCTTAAGCTCACCCTGCGCGAGTTCGACCTGCTCGAGTACCTCATGCGCAAGCCCGGCGTGGTCTTTACCCGCGAGTCGTTGCTGCAGAGCGTGTGGGGCTGGGACTTCGACGGCGGTTCGCGCACCGTCGACGTGCACGTGCAGACGCTTCGCCAAAAACTGGGCGAGCATGCCAGCGCCATCGAGACCGTGCGCGGCGTGGGTTATCGCCTGGCCGAGCCTTCTGCCGGTGATGGTGCCGAAGGCGACGACACCGCGGCCACCGCATCGGAGGAGTAACCCGTGGTCTTCGCCCCCCAGGGAAAACATACGCTGTCGCACCGCGTTTTTGTGACGATCTTTGTCTGCGCCATGGCAGTTATCGTGGCGTTTACGGTGCTGGGTGCGTTCTTTGTGCAAAACACTTTGGCGGATGCCACGAGTGCCAATCTGGCGCAGGAAACCGAGCTCATTGCTGCCGCTCTCGACGAGCAGCAGGAGCCCATTCCGTTCTTGCGAAGCCTCGATCGCGAGGATCTTCGTATCACGCTGATCAATAAGGACGGATCGGTTGCCTACGACAACGCGGCGTCGCCTTCCGCACTGCCCAACCATGGCGATCGCCCCGAGGTCATCGAGGCCTTTGAGAGTGGTTTGGGTTCCGCGGAGCGCGCAAGCTCTACGCTCGACGAGATTATGCTGTATCGCGCCGTCGCCCTTGATAACGGCCAGGTTGTCCGCTTGGCGCAGGCCCAGCCTGGCGTTACGGCGATTTTGCTGTCGATGGTGGCGCCGATGCTGTTTATCGCAGCAGCGGGTGCGGTACTCTCGTTTTTTATGGCGCGCCGCGAGTCCCGTGCCATCATCGCGCCGTTGCAAGAGGTGGATTTGGACCACCCACGCCGTAGCTATGAGCACGCCTATGCCGAGATGGTCCCCATGCTTGAGCGTATCGAGTCGCAGCGCCAGGAACTCAAGCGCCAAATGGCGGTGCTAGCGGACAACGACCGTATGCGCCGCGAGTTCAAGGTTGAGTGCAACCAGGGCAAGCCGCAGGTCGCCTACCGCGAGACCATCCGCAAGGCCGTCATGGACCAGGGCTACACCCACAAGAAGCAGACCGGTGGTTCCGGCCAGTTCGCAAAGGTCCTGATGAACTTC
>CABUTH010000061.1 GCA_902494465.1 uncultured Collinsella sp. | reverse complement strand
TCACGGGACTGGATACCGCAGCCGTTCCCACGAGCCGTATCGCCCGCGAGGTCGCGACCCTCTTCCAAAACCCCGACCGCCAGATCTGCAAGGACACCGTGCTCGACGAGGTCGCCTTTGGCTTGGAGCTTGGCGGCATGGACCGTGCCGAGGCTCTGCGTCGTGCTCAACTCGTCATCGACCGCTTTGGCTTGCCGGCCGACGAGGCGCCCTTCTCGCTCTCGCGCGGCCAGCGTCAAATGGTGGCGCTTGCCTCCGTCGTAGTGGTTGAGCCCAAGATCGTCGTGCTCGACGAGCCCACGAGCGGCCTTGATTACCGCGAGTGCATGACCGTCATGGAAACGGTGCGCACCATGGCCGAGCGTGGCTGCGCCGTAATCATGGTCTGCCACGATATGGAAGTCGTCTCGGATTTTGCCGAGCGCATTGTGGTAATGGCCGACGGTCGCATCCTCGACCGCGGCCGCACGCACGAGCTATTCTCGAACATCGATCTCATGCGGCGTGCCTACGTGGAGCCTCCCCAGGTTATTGAACTCTCGCGCCGTCTGGCATCTTCCGTCTCGCCCGCTTTTGCGCAGGTGAGCGAAGTCACCGATGTCGTTCGAATTACCAAGGAGATGGTCCACCGTGGTTAACGTCATCGACTACATGCCGGGCGATACGCTGCTGCATCGCCTGAATCCCGTCGTCAAACTGGGCCTCGCCGCCGCCATCATCGTCGGCATCTTCTTGTCCGACGCCTACGTGGCGCTGCTGGGCTTTTTGGCACTCACCCTTGCGCTGGGTGCCTATGCCGGCGTCGTCGACCGTCTGTTCTCGCTGCTCAAGTTGCTGATTCCGCTCGCGCTTATCATGCTGGTGCTCCAGCTGGCCTTTATGCGCGATGGCAACGTGGTGTGGGGCTTTATCACCGACACGGGCCTCATCACAGGATCGAAGGCCTGCCTGCGCCTGCTGGGTGTGGCGTTACCGCTCATCCTCATGCTCATGGTGACCAAGCTCAACGACCTTGCCAACGCCTGCGTCGAGGTGCTGCACGTGCCGTATCGCTATGCCTTCACCTTTACCACGGCGCTGCGCTTTGTGCCGGTGTTTGGTCAGGAGATGAACGCCATCATGGAGGCGCAGACCGCACGCGGCGTCGAGTACGACACCAAGAACCCCATCAAGAAGCTTAAGCTCATGCTGCCACTGTGTGTGCCACTGCTCATCTCGAGCGTGGGCAAGACCGATGCCACAGCCTTGGCGGCAGAACAGCGCGGCTTCTATCTGCGTACGCGCACCAGCTCGTACAAGCGCTACCCCATCAAGGGCCTGGACATCGCCGTGCTCATCGTCAGCATCGCCCTCATCGCCATCGGCTTCCTGTTCTAGTTCACCACCGACAGCAACCGCCCAACGCAAAAGGCCTCGGCTCGCACCAAACGAGCCGGGGCCTTTACTGTTTCACCAGATAAAACCTACCAAAATAAACCTGTCCCTTTTTGGCGGGTCGGAAGCTAGAGGCGGTAGGGAGCGCCGCTACGGATGATGGATTCACGCACCAGGACGTCCATGGCGTCGAGGGTGATCTCGGGCATCTCTCGGTACTTCTGCAGCACCGATAGCTCGGTGCAGGCCAGAATGACGCGGTCGCAGCCGCTACGGGCGAACTCCCACATCACGCGGTCGAACTTATCCATATCGGGCTCACGTCCGGCCTTCACATCATCGTAGATAAGCGACATCACATCGTTCTGACGTTTCTCGCTGGGATAGACGACCTCAACACCCGCAGCCTTACATTCGCGGCCGTAGACGCCCGCGCCCACGGTGCCATCGGTGCCCATGATGCCGATCTTGCGCACCGGCTCGGCCGGCATACTCAGGTTGGGGTCGAACTCGCACTCCCCCATCACCGCGCCGGCCAGAGCATAGCGCACCGACTCGCGCGGCATGTGGATAATCGGCACCTTCGTAAACGACTGGATCTGGTCATAGAAGTAGTGTGACGTGTTGCAGGGAATGGCAATGTGTGCACAGCCCAGCGACTCGAGTGCCTGGGCGCACTCTTTCATGGTCGCCAGCAGTTTGGCATGCTCGCCGGTCTTAATGGCCAGCGTGCGGTCGGGCATGGTCGACTTGGAGAGTACCACCATGTCGATATGTTCCTGATCGCAGGCAGCAGCCGTATGACGCACCACCTGGTCGTAGTAATACGACGTGGCCTCGGCGCCCATGCCGCCGATAACTCCCAGCTTTTCCATCGCCGCCTCCTTGGTGACGCTTGCGCAATTGCGCGTATCATACCCGCGCCCGCCCGATGCAAACCGGACGGGCGCCGCGCTCATCTACTTGTAATACGTCTTGAACAGCTTAAAGTGGCGCAGCTTGGTGTGCCACATGCGCAGCCAGCGGTTAAAGACAAAGTCGCCCTTCATAAACGAAGGGTCGGCGCCCTTGCCTTCCTTGTCCAGGCGATGCACCTTAGCGCGCAGCTCGGGATCCTTGACGTACTTGTCGACGACGCCCATGGGGACGACCATCCACAGGGCCTCGTCCTGAGCCGTCACAAACTCCGGCTCAAACGGACGGTTGAACACATACTCGTCCACCACATACTTGGCAACGTTAAAGCCGCTGTTGGTAACGTAGTAGTTGCTGCGGCCCTGGCGCGTGTTGAAATCGAAGAACTTAAACGAGCCGTCGCGCTCGTCGTACTTTACGTCAAAGTTGGAATAGCCCACAAAGTGAAGGTCCTCGAGCAACTTGCGCACGCCGCCCATGAGCTCGTCGTTGGGCTCGGTAATGATACAGGCATGGTTGCCGACACCGTGGGGCTGATGCTCCTCGAGCAGCACATGGCCCAGGCACATCATGCGGACCTTACCGTTGCGGTCGGAATAGCTGGTGAGCACGCGCATGTACTCGTCGTTGCCGGGCACGCGATCCTGCAAGATCAGGTCGTCGGTGTAGCCGCTGGCATACGAATCGCGAATGACCTGTTCCAGCTCGGCGCGGTCGGCAATCTCATAGGCCTTCTTCTGGCCCTCGAACTCATGCTGCCACCACATGATGCCATCAGAAGGCTTCAGAATCATCGGGTAGGGAAAATCGATCTGGTCGAGCACTTCGGCAGGTGCCTCACCCTGGGCATTGAGCATCGCCTTGGTAAAGGTAAACGTGTGCGGATAGGGCACGCCATGCTTCTCGCACAGCTCGTAGAAGATCTCCTTCTTCTGGCACTGCTCGAGCATGCTGTAGGGCGCGTAGGGAGCGACGATGTTATCCGCCAGCTCATGGGCATCCTTGGCCTGAGCCACGAGGGCAACATAGTTATCGCCACAGCCCACAAGGACAATCGTCTTATCGGCATGCGCTTGGGCAATGCCGTTGACGGTTTTGAGCATCACGGGCATGGTGTCGATATCCACGTTGGGCGTGTAGTCGATAATCTGGCTGCGGTACGCGGGACCCGTCTGATACTTGCCAAAGACCAGACTCTTGACCTGGTACTCCTCGTAGAAGGCACGCGCCACCGAATAGGCGTTGATGTCGCCACCGAGCAGCACGGGAATGAACTCGCGCTCTGTAAATTGCAATGCCATGGAAACTTCCTATCATGAACTGCCCACACAATGGGCGGTCTTTGCGCAACTGAATTATTCTAGCGTGCCAAGCCGCCGGCGCCCAAAGCTCCACCGTATCTATGGCAATCGACGTGATCGTCCAGCATAAAAGCCGCACTCACCGCAATGGGACCTTGTAGTTGCAAAACCCCATGTTGGGATAGCTTTCACGACCGAAAGTCCGTCCGCAAACAGGTCCCCGTAACGTTAAAGTTGAACTCTATGGTTTCTCAACAATTCATCATAACTGCAGGTCAAAGCCAAAGCCTCAAGTTAAACTTGACCCTTTGGAACCTTTAAGGTTCAAGTTGAGGTCGAAAGCAGTAGTAGAATACCGTTCGAACCATAACCTACGATTGATTGCAGAGGGACTGGATGCAGCATTCGAATCATCGCACCGCAGCGCTCATTGCGTCGAAGCCGGCTCGCATCATCACGAGCGCCGCGCTCGCCGTTGCGCTGACGGCCACGCCGATGCTCTCCCCCGTTGCGGCGTACGCCGCCTCGCAGGCAACGCAGGACCAGCTTTCCGCAGCCCAGCAGAAGATCGAAGCCGCCACGAGCGCCTACAACGACGCCCGCACCAAACTCGATGACCTGCAAAAGCAGATTGACTCCAATGAGGCAAGCATCGAGGAAATCGAAGCTAAGCTTCCCGAGCAGCAGGCCAAGGCAGGCTCCGCCATGCGCGATCTGTACAAGTATCAGAAGGGCACCAACCCCATCGTGAGCTTCCTGGTCAACGCGCAGAGCCTGGGTGAGTTCATCACGACCTGCAAATACACCAACCAGATCACGAGCTCGAGCGTCGACGAGATCGAACAGCTCAATAACATGCAAACCGAACTCGAGCAGAACAAGGCTGAGCTCCAGCAGGCCAAGTCTCAGCTTGAGGCAGAGCAGAAAAACGCCGAGGATGCGTTGGCTCAGGCCCAGCAGCTCCGCAGCGAGGCACAGGCAAAAGCCGAGCAGGAAAATGCCGCCGAGCTTGCCAAGCTTGAGGCCGTTTCTGCCGCTGCCTCCGAGAAGCTCTCGGGCGAGGGCGTAAGCGGCAGCAATTCCAGCAGCCAGGCCACCAACACCAACACCACCATCGACACCACGGTGAACAACGCTAATACCGGTAGCTCCGATTACGATTCGTTCATTAATGAGTGGACGAGCCGCATCGACAATTATCTCGCCGGCTCCCCCATGGCAGGCCAGGGCTATAACTTTGCCGTCGCCGCTTGGAATACCGGTGTCGACCCCCGTTGGTCCCCCGCCATCGCCTGCATCGAGAGCACCAAGGGTGCTTATTGCGCCAATTCTTACAACGCCTGGGGTTGGAGTGCCCGTGGCGGCGGTTGGCGCAGCTTTGGCAGCTGGAGCGAGGGCATCTCCGCTCACGTTGCCTATCTGGGCGCCAACTACGGCTCCACCCTTACCCCGGCAGCGGCCAAAAAGTACTGCCCGCCCACGTGGCAGGACTGGTACAACAAAGTCGCCGCTCAGATGAACCGCATCTAGGTGCAACTGCAAAGGGCCCCAATGGGGCCCTTTTTCTTTTAGGTAGCGGAGGTATCGACGACGCCGGTCGCATTGGCAACCGCGACTATGACGATCATGCATAGGAGCAGCACACCCAATGCCTTGAGCAAGAGCTTCGCGAGCTTCTTGCCGCGATAGCTGTCGAGCAATGCGAATCGCCGACGAAGACGGCGCTTATCGAGCAGCGCAAAATGCATAAGCACCATAAGGCCATCGACAAAGAAAAAATACTCGATTATGAGAAGCCACGTCGGGTAGCTTTGGTTTGCTCCCGTGGGGTGAAAGACGGCAAAGTGGCTACCGGCAAAGAACACAAGCAGCGAGAAGCAGACGAGCGTATTCCAAATGCGCCCCAGAGACTCCGGAACGCGAGAGAGCAGACCGCATGCAGCGGAGGCGGCAGGGCTAGGAAGCCCTGCGGGTTTCTGGAGCCCTTGGGACGCCAACACTGTCTCCGAGGCCGGAGTACGGACAGGCGCAGGCGCAGAAGGCCGCACGGGGCGACTCAGATCGTATGCCGCGCGCGTCGCCCGTCCCAACGCTTCCGCACTCGCAAAACGCTTGGCCGGGTCGAGCGCCATCGACATGCAGACGGCATCGGCAAGTGAAGTGGGAATGCCGCGCGCCTCGCATTGCTCGCGCATGTCGAGCCCTGGCTTAGGGTCGACTCCCGTCAAGCAGAAGAACAACAGGGCGCCAAGTGCGTAGACGTCGCTTCGCACGCTCGTCTGCCCAAACCCATACTGCTCGGGCGGCGCATAGGGCCGTGTCCCAAACTTGACGGTGTCGGCATCGGCGCCATCGCGCCATACGCGCGCGATCCCCAAGTCGATAATCACCAGCGATGAAAATGTCAGGCCGTCATTAGGCGTATAGTTGGCACCTGTCACGATGATATTCGACGGCTTGAGGTCGCGATGGATCTCCGGCGCCGACGTCTCCCCCGCCATTGCAAAACCGGCATGGAGCTCACCCACGGCGTCGCAAAGGGCAGGATACAATTCACGCGCATAATCGGGGGTGGCTCCCAGACGGTCCACCAGCGCCCCGAGTGTCTCCCCTTCGATGTATTCCATAACCACGTTGAGCTCGTCGCCCACACGACGACAATCGACGATTCTGGGCAGGTGCTCAAAACGCCTGCCTGCCCGCTGAGCGGCAAATAGACGCTCGTATGCCCCTCCGATTTGAGCCGAAGCATCGATGCGTTTACGGACAAAGGGGCCGAGCGAACCACCGCCGGTTCCTTCAAAGTACACGAGCTCGGTTGTTTCAACGGACGAGCGCTTAAGTACACGCTCCACGCGATAGCTGTCGTCGCGATCGAGCGACGCCAGGTGCTCGACAAGCGCTGCGGTCAGCTCGTCATCGGAATATGTTGGGGTCTGAGTATCCATAGCCTCCATCATAGCGCAGGGCGCAGACACCCCATGGCATCCGCGCCCCGTTCGTTTGCGTCGTTGTTCGGCAGCTCCGCCAGCTCAGATATCAACCGCTAACTCACCGTCTCCTCGCCAAAGCGATACAGCTCCTCGTTGACCTTTTGGAGGCTGCACCCGCGATCGATACAAAAGATGATAATCGCATCACGGCGATCCTTGCAGTTGAGGACGCTTACCCCGGCAGCCGTCAGTGCACGGTTGGCCTCTTTGAGCGTCAGCGCCATCGCAAAGGCAATCTGCAGCACCTTATTGCGACTCGGGTGACGCGCACCGGTAAAGATCTGATAGCCAAAGGTCTCATTGAGATCGGCCATACGAACCACGCGCGAGCGCTCCAAGCCCTTTTCCTGCAGCAGCTGCTTCAGGTAGTCCGAAAGCGACGGGGCGGCAAAGTCGTGCTCCCTGATATAGCCATCGATGTTCGGCGCATCGAGAAGCTCATTGAGCAACTCCTCGGTCAGCTTTTTATCGGGCATACGACTTCACCTCCCCCAGTGCATGCAACATGCTAGAAACCGCTTACGTCCGAACGCTCCCAGCTAGCAACCTGGTCGGGAGACACCGTACCCAGCGCCTCGAACTTCCAGGAGCCGCCCGCCTTCAGATGATTGGTGTTTGCAAGAGCCGTTCCAACCTGGTTGCCATCGGCATCATACAGAACATACTCAATCTGAATGTAGCTCTTTTCCTTGTCCGTGTTATTGGTCAGCGTGCCCGTGATCTTATAGGCAAACTGATTGGAGGTGTCTTCAGCCTCGTCAGCAATGGTATACGGTTCTTGCGGTTCTTTTTGCTCCTCAGCCTGCTGTGTCGTCTCGGCAGGTTTTGCCGAATCGCTCGCAGACGAATCGGTTGAATTGCCACCCATAGAGCCCACGGCACCGACGATAACCAGCACCACGATGACGCCTAGGACAATCTTGCCGATCGGCTTCTTTCCCTCTTTTGCCATTATTCATCCTTCCTACGATCCGGCTACCGTGCCGGCACACAGCACATCGTAGGAAGGATTGAATTTGAATTCATTAGCTGAGAGCTAAGGTTGCGGTAAACGGCCAATGCAGCTATCCAGACGCCGAGCAAACGCACTTTGCGTGACCGTCTGCTGGCAGCGCATCAACCCACCGTGACGGATTTCCCGGTAAAGGCACTGATCATCAACAGGGCAAAGAACACCAGGTAGCTGATGCTCAATAGGTAGGCGACGACTAAAAAGATGGTCCATCCAACATTGGTCTTACCGTCGGCGCGGCGCTGCCCACGACTGCGATAAAGCCAAATCGTCACGCCGATGGCAGTGATAAACAGTACGAGTGCCGCCGCAGCCAGCCCAGCAAGCACAAACATCACGCCAATGCTCACAGCGATGACCGGAAGCAGCAGCAAACCGCACCCGCACCCACCCGGACTATACACGGCAGTCTGTCGGCGTTTCATCGTCACTCCAAGTTAAGCAATCGTTTGTAGGCATCGAGGCCTTTGAGTAGGATTTCCTCGTCGAAGAGCATGCTATCGGTATGCAGAGCGCTTGCGGCATAGGCTGGGCAGCCATCAGCGTCGATCGGGTTGTCTTGGTCCTCTGGCATACCCGTGCCCAGCAGGAAAAACACGCCCGGCAGATGGCGCTGATAGAAAGCAAAGTCCTCGGCAATCAGCAAAGGCTCATCCACGAGTTGCAGCCCGGGCAAGGCAGGCGCAATGTGGGCGAACAGCTCGGGGTCGTTATCGACCGGCGGATAGCCCTCGGCAAAATCGAGGTCATATGTGCAGCCCGTTGCGGCGCAGGCATCGTCCAAAACGCGGCGCACGCCCTCGCGCGCGCGGTCGAACATGTCGTCCGTAAACACACGTAGGCTGCCGGCAACATGGGCCTCCCCCGCCACCGCATTGCAGACGGTGCCGGCCTGCAGCAGGCCGAACTTACCAATGCAGGGCTCGTCGACTCCCAACTCGTCCATGAGCTCGCGCTCGGAAACCAAGAACTTGGCAGCCGCCAGCGCCGCATCGTGCGACTCCTCGACCGGAACGCCATAGGTCTTAGCGATATGGATGCTCGTCCCGTGAATATGAATGTGTGTCTCACTCGAACGCGCCAGCAATGGGCCGGAGCAGCTCGCCAACGTGTTCGCAGGCAGGTCGGGCCATACGTGGAACCCGAAGATGCGGTCCGCCCCGTAGCGCTCAAACACCCCACTCTCACAAACTGTCTTGGCGCCACCGGTCGTCTCCTCGGCAGGCTGGAACACAAAGAGCACGTTGCGCTTGATGGCACCCGGCTGCTCGCGAATCGTACGGTCAACGTAGGTTGCCGCAGCAAGTGCCATAGCCATGTGCCCATCGTGCCCGCAGGCGTGCATCTTGCCGGGATGCGTCGAGGCAAAGGCCGCGCCCGTTGCCTCCGCGATGGGCAGGGCGTCCATGTCGGCGCGAATCGCCGTGGCATGCGCGGCGCCCGTGCCGGCATCGAAGAAAGCACAGACGCAGCTGGGGCACGGATGGGTCACTTCGCAAGCGAGCGGCGCCAACACGCCCTCGATATAAGCGATCGTCTGCGGAAGATCGAAATCGAGCTCTGGAATGCGATGGAGATCGCGGCGATAGCGACGGAGTTCTTGGAGCCCGGTCATAGAGGATCCCTTCGTGAGGCACATCTGTTGCAACTTATTGTGATACAGGATTGTGGCGCACATGTTTCCAGCATATCCCTGCATTTTTTAAACGTTATATACGAATACTCTTGTTTGGTAAAGTGCAACGTGGTAGGGTCGTTACCACTTGATAGAGGCGCGGGCACGAAGAACCGCGGGTGAGCCGGCAGGCTTTGACCCCGTGGGGAGGCGAAACCCGCCGAACTGGGCTTTTCGGGCACGAACAGCCTGGTGGGCCTGCGGGAAACACCCGCAGGACTGTCTGCAGCAATGCGGGAGCGCTATCCGGACATTGGGTCCACGCCATGCGGATTCGATGCGCAGGTAGCGCCGTCTGGATAGCGAGGTTTACGGGACATGTCATTGACTCCCAACGAGGCATATGCGGCCAAGCAGCCGTTTGTGGACAAGGAGATGCTCGAGCATATCGTCGAGCAGTTCCCCACGCCGTTTCATCTATACGACGAGGCGGGCATCCGCCGCAATATGCAAGAAGTGCGCGATGCCTTTGCATGGAACCCGG
>CABUTH010000060.1 GCA_902494465.1 uncultured Collinsella sp. | reverse complement strand
TACCTCGTGTACTATCGTGAGGAGCGGATCAAGAAGTCCCTCGGGTGGCTGAGCCCGATGGAGTACCGCAGGAAGCTTGGATACGCCTAGGCGCGGTCCAAGAAATCGTCCGCACCCCCATTCGTCATTTTCCGAGCCAGTTTTTGAACCACCACTCCATGGAGCGGCTCATCTCGGCCATAAAGGGGCTCGTGTGCTTGCGGGTGTAGATATCCACGACGCGCTCCCCCACCTCGCGGGCGTGCGGGCGAAACATCGCATCCATCTCGGCCACCTGCGCATCCATAGTCGCGGCATCCGCACGGCAGTAGCGCTCCTCGTGCACCAGGTTCACCACGGGGTGCGCGATTGCCGGGCGCTCCTTACGGGGCGTGCCGATGATGAGCATCGACAGCGGCATGGTATAGGGCGGCAGATCGAGCAGCGCGGCAACTTCCTCGGCGTTCTCGACGATGTCGCCGATATAGCAGCTCCCCAGCCCCAGGGCCTCGGCGGCAACCACGGCGTTTTGCGCGGCGATCACGGCATCCTGAGCCGCGATGGCAAAGTCGCCCAGACCCGGCGCGCGGCGGGGCGCCTTGCCCGTACGCTCTACAAACTCGGGCTCAAAGCAGCCCACGTGCTCAAACAGATCGATCCACTTGGCATAGTCGACCACAAATATAAGTACCCAGGGCGCCTTGGCGATCATGGGCTGGTGGTCGCACAGGTCGGCCAGGCGGTCGAGCGTTGCCTGCTCGCGGATGCTCACGATGGAATACATCATCATGGCGCCCGCCGACGGCGCGCGGCTCGCCGCATGCAAGATCGCCGCCCGCTGCTCGTCGGTCACCGCCACGGGACGGTCGTCGTCATCACGCGCGAAGGCACGCGTGGACGAGCGGTGTTCCAAGATGTCCAGCGCCGCGTTGCCCGTAGTCTCGACCGGATAGCCGCCCGCGTCCACGCCCACAGCTCCGCCGCAGTACTCGGTGCCCGTCATACAAACCTGCTCGCCCATAGCTCTATCCTCGCTAATTCTTTAAGAAGCCTTTACGTTTCCGTGTAATTCCCGTCCATTATCGCGCAGGCCGCCACTACATTGCGCCACACCGCCGCACGTGCGCGTTAATATGGCTGGTTGTTGTGCGCAGCCACCAATTGCAGCGCATATCTTGGTAACAATCGGGTAAACCCCCGCTTTCGTACGTTTTAGTTTGTGAGGAGTCTCAGCATGTTCGCTGCCGCCATCTCGCTCGTCGGTCTTGCGGCGACCGTCTACCTTGTCTTGCGCGAGGCCAAGGCCATTCGCGCTCAGTCGGGCACCGTTGCCAAAAGCGCTCTTGGGTGGAGCGTCGTCTTCGGCCTGTTCCAGGTCTTTTTGACTATTTGGGGCGCCATTGGCCTCGTCGCCCAAAACGAGCCGCTCGCCTTTGTGATGCTCATCCTGACCAACGCCATCCTCACCGGATGCGCCTGGGCCAGCATCGCCCGCGATCGCATCGCCCCGCGCGTCTTTGCGTTCGCCAAGCCCGACGCCCCCGCCCCCACCGGCAAGCTCGCCCGCCTGCGCGGCGCCTTTGTGGGCAAACCACTCGTCGCCGCCGTCCTGTGCCTGCTGCTCGCCGGCGTCTTTGCGCTGCTGGGCATGGAGGTCTCGTCCAACCACGACTTTACTTGGGTCTACCCCCTGTGCATCCTGCTCGAGTGGGCCATCATCACCGTGCTCATGATCGGCTTGTTCTTCCTGTTCCAGCGCCACGGCGCAGCTCCCGCGGTCCTGGCCTTTGCCCTCTTTGTCCTGGGCATTGCCGAGTTCTTCGTCATCACGTTTAAATCCATGCCCATCCAGCCGGGCGACCTTTCGGCCATCTCCACCGCCGCCGCGGTCGCCGGCACCGGCTACACCTTCTCCATCTCGCTGTTCTGTGTGCTGTCCATGGGCTTTACCGCCATCGCCATGCTGCTGTGCGAGTACGCCGGCCTGATGGCACCGCACCGTCAGAAGGGTGCCGCCAACGCCAAGCGCATGCTGCTCACCAACCTGCTCGTGGCAGTGCTGTGCCTGGGCGGCGTAACCGCGCATGTCACGCTCATCGACTACTACAACACCCTCGGCATCACCGTCTACACCTGGCGCCCGCTCGAGAGCTACTGGCGCGAGGGCTACCTACCCGCCTTTATTAGTGCGGCGCAGTCCATCAAGCCGCCCAAACCCGCCGACTACTCCGTCGACGATGCCAAGGCCACGCTCAAAAAGTACGCCAAGGCCTACGACAAGTCCGACGCGGCCAAGAGCGACGAGCGCGCCGCCGCAAAGGAGCAGTTCGACAGCGAGAAGCCCACGGTCATCGCCATCATGAACGAGACCTTCTCAGACCTTTCGATCTACCAGAACATGCGCGCCGGCTACGAGGGCCCGCAGTACTTTATGAACCTGTCCAACTGCCTCAGCCGCGGCAAGCTCTATGTGAGCGCCTACGGCGGCGGTACCGCCAATACCGAGTTTGAGTTTATGACCGGCAACTCCATGGCCAACCTGGGCTCGGGCGTGTACCCCTACACCATCTACAACATGGAGACGACCGGGAACCTGGCAGAACAGTTCAAATCGCTCGGATATTCCACCACGGCCATGCACCCCAACCACGCCACCAACTGGAACCGCGAGAACGTCTACAAGGACTTTGGCTTTGACCAGTTCCTGTCCATCAACGACTTCCAGGGCGCCGATACCCTGCGCGGCATGGTGACCGACCAGGCGACCTACGACAAGATTCTTGAGCTGCTCGACCAGAACGCCGATCCGCAGTTTATTTTCGACGTGACCATGCAGAACCACTCGGGCTACGACACGGGCCTGCTGCCGGTCGACAAGCAGATGCACCTGAACATCGACACGACCGACCTGGACGCCAAGACCATCGAGGACGGTACGCTCTCCGATGTCGACGAGTATGTCTCGTGCATCGAGCAATCCGACCAGGCGCTGCGTTACTTCCTCAACGCCCTGAGCAAGCTCGACCGTAAGGTGGTCGTGGTGTTCTGGGGCGACCACCAGCCGTTCTTCCCATCCAAGTTCAACGACAAGTGGTTTACCGGCGAGGACGATGCCACGCACCAGGAACGTCTGTGGCAGACCGACTACATCATCTGGGCCAACTACGACGTTGCCGGCTGCGACCAGACGAGTGAGGTCGACGACCTGTCCACCAACTACCTGTCCACGCAGCTCATGCAGCTGATTGGCGCCCCGCTGACTGACTACCAGAAAGCGCACATGACGCTGCGCGAGTCGCTGCCCGCTATCAACTCGGTCGGCTACGAGGACTCCAGCCTGCGTTGGGCGCTCTCCTCCAACGTCACCGGTGACGACGCCGCCGCAGCAGCCGCCACCAAGGCACGCGAGGATTACGCCAAGATGCAATACTACGAGATGTTCCGCGACGGCAAGAACGTGTACACCGAGCACTTCCAGACCGAGGCCAACGAAACCGACCCCAACCTGGCGCCGGGTACAACCAAAATCAAGTAGCTGCTAGCTGCGAGTTCATAACTGAAACGTCTGTCCGGACGGAGGCATATAAGGTTCCCTGCTCGGACAGACGCCTTGTTGTTGAAGCGCGGCTTGTCATGGGGGCACCCGCAACATATATAAGTTAAAGGCCACGTCATGTGGCCTTTTTTGCATCCGGAAACCGTGTCCCACTCTGAATACATCCAGCGAACGCATGCGAGCGTGTCGTCCAGGACGGCCTCGTCATCAGGGCGATGGAAAATATCGCCCCAGACGCTTGCCATCGTTGCGCCCACGAGCGTCAAGAAAAAAGCCTCGAGGATTTCGAGGCTTTCACATTTGTATTGTTTTGCACGAAGCACCACAAACGACGAAGCTACTCGCCCAGCACGGCCTTCTTGGCGGCTGCGGCCATGTTGCCCAGGTCCTCCTTGGTGGGATGGTCCTTCGCGGCAACCCAGTTGTCGAGCAGCATCTTAAATCGGGCGTTGTCGGGATCTTGCTCGAGCATGGCCTCGTAGCGCTGCTTGACCGCGGGGCCCATCTTGCCCTGGCACATTGCCCAGCCCGCAAGCTCGGCATCCCCAGCCAAATTGGAAGTTACGCGGTCGATAATCTGCTGATAGTAGCTCTGGTCGGCGCCAAAACCGCAGGTGCCAAACAGGAAGACGCGCTTACCGTGCAAGGCGGAGAGCAACGCCGCGACCGAAGGCGTGCACGCGCCCTTGTCGCACCAAAAACCGACGAGCACCGTGTCGGCCGCGCAGGCGCCCTGCGCCTCGAGCGCAACCTGATCTGCATCCGCATCATCGCTCAACGCCGCGGCATGGACAAACTCAACACCCGCAGCCTGCAGAGCGCGCTTGATCGCGCCCGAAACCATCCTGGTATTACCGCTCTTGCTGTTAACCACCAAAGAGCACGTCATAGTCACGTTGCCTCGTTTCCCCCAAAACTAAAGCCACTAATGCAATTTATTAGATGAATATCTTAGTACTAACGTGACAGATGTAAACCACCGTCTGTCGATTGATTAATTTGCCCCACGGGCTTGCTCACTGGGCGAATTGGCTGCGGTAGAGTTCGGCGTAGAAGCCGCCTGCCGCTAGCAGCTCGTCGTGCGTGCCGCGCTCGATAATCTGGCCGTCGCGCATCACCAGAATGCAGTCGGCGTTGCGGATGGTGCTCAGGCGGTGCGCCACGACAAAGCTTGTGCGACCGGCCATGAGCTCGTCGAATGCCGCCTGCACCTGCAGCTCGGTGCGGGTATCGATGCTTGAGGTCGCCTCGTCCAGCAGCAAAATCGCCGGGTCGGTGAGCATGACGCGCGCGATGCACAGCAGCTGCTTTTGGCCCTGGCTAAACGTACCGCCGTCCTCGCCGATCACCGTGTCGTAGCCGCCTGGCAGCTGCACGATAAACTTATGCGCATGCGCGCGCTTGGCCGCCTCGATAACCCGCTCGCGCGTGGCATCCGGGCAACCGTAAGCGATGTTGTCCGCCACCGTGCCCTCGAACAGCCAAGTGTCCTGCAGCACCATGCCAAAGGCACGGCGAAGGCTTGCGCGCGTGTAGTCACGCGAAGACCTGCCATCGACCATGATGCGTCCGGCATCGATATCGTAAAAACGCAGCAGCAAGTTGATGAGCGTTGTCTTGCCGCAGCCCGTGGGGCCAACTAGGGCAAAGCGCATGCCGGGCTTGGCCTCAATACAGATATCCTGCAGCAGCTTGCGGTCGGGCACGTAGCTAAAGTCCACATGCTCAAAGGCGACCTCGCCCTGCGGGGCGGCAAGCTCTACAGCGTCCGACTCGTCGGGCTCCTGCTCGCGGGCATCGAGCAGCGCAAACATGCGGCGCGCCGAGGCATACGCCGTCTGGATCTGCGTAATGACGTTGGTGACCTCGTTGAACGGCTTGGTGTACTGGTTGGCATAGGACAGGAAAATCTGCACGCCGCCCACCGTGAGCGCCGCCGGCACGCCCGTGATCACGCCCACGCATCCGATCACAGCGACCACGGCATAGATGATGTTGTTGATAAAGCGCGTACCGGGGTTGGAGAGCGAACCCATAAACTGCGCGCGCTCGCCCGCGGTGTAGAGCTCGGCATTGAGGGCGTCGAAGCGCTGCTGGGCGTTCGGGCCATAGGCAAAGGCGTCGACAAGCTTTTGCTCACCTACGTACTCCTCGATATGACCACCGAGCTGCCCTTGAATACGCTGCTGTGCCGTAAAGCTTTTGTTGGAAAGCTTGGCGATGGCGCCGGCTGCAAAAATGGAAAGCGGCGTGACGAGCACCACCACAAGCGTCATGGTCAGGTTAATGGAGAGCATAAACGCAAGCGTGCCCACGATGGTAATAACACCGGTGAAGAGCTGCGTGAAGCCCTGCAGCAGACCGTCGCCCACCTGGTCGACGTCGTTGACCACGCGGCTCATAAGGTCGCCGTGGGCATGACTGTCGATAAAGCTGAGCGGCATGCGGCTGAGCTTGTCGCTCGCCTCCACGCGCATGTCGCGCACCGTCTCGTAGGACAGACGGTTAACGCAGTAGCCCTGCAGCCACTGGAAGGCCGCGGCTCCCACCACGACGAGCGCGAGCTTGGTGACGAGCGGCAACAGCGCGTCGAAGTCCACCTGCCCGGCGGCGACGATCAGGTCGATGCCCTCGCCGATGAGAATGGGCGTGTAAAGCTGCAGAATCACGGAGATGGCGGCACTCACAAACGACGCTACAAACGAAATGCGATGCGGACGAACGTAGCCCATCAGGCGGCGAGTCACCGCACCCACGGGATAGCACTCGGGATCGCCGGACCGGCGCGGACCGTCACCCAGGTCGTTGAGGTTATCGTTGCCGGACACGTTGGCCGTCATCGTGGCGACCGAACCGGAGGAAGTGTACGGATTCATTTAGCATCCCTCCTTTGCGCAGGCAGATGCAGGGGCGGTCGGGGCACCTGGGGTGGGCGCGGGCGCCGCACTCCCCTGCTGACCCTCGAGCTCCTCGCGGCGCAGCTGCGACTGGCAAATCTCGCGATAGAGCTGGCAGGTCGCGTACAGCCCATCATGCGTGCCCAGACCCGCAACCGAGCCGTGGTCGAGTACGCAGATCATGTCGGCGTCGCGCACGGTCGAGACGCGCTGGCTCACGATGACGGTCGTGAGCGGCAGCCCGCCCTCAACGGCACCGCGCACGCTGCGCTCGCGAATGGCATGGCGAAGCGCCGCGTCGGTCTTAAAGTCGAGCGCCGACGCGGAGTCATCCATGATTAATATCTGAGGCGAGCCCACTAGGGCACGCGCGATGGTCAGACGCTGGCGCTGGCCACCGCTGAAGTTCTTACCGCCCGCCTCGACCGGGGCATCGAGCCCCTGCGACTTGCTGCGCACGAAATCGCTCGCTTGCGCCATATCGAGCGCTGCCCAGAGCTCCTCGTCGGTCGCGGCTTCATCGCGCCAGGTCAGGTTGCTGCGAATGGTGCCGCTCACCAGCGACGCGCGCTGCGGGACGGTCGCGACCACGTGGCGCAGCTGGTCGAGCTGCCAGGCACGCACGTCGGCGCCCATCACGCTCACGCTGCCGGTGCTCGCATCGTACAGGCGCGGGATGAGCGAGACGAGCGTGGACTTACCGCTACCCGTGCCGCCGATAATGCCGAGCGTCTTGCCCAGCGGGAGCTCCAGGGTCACATCGTTGACGGCGTTGGCAGCGCCGGTGCCAAACGAGAAGCTCGCATGGCTCAAGCTCAGCGCAGGAACTGGAGCGACATTGCCCGGCTTGGGCAGCGCAACCGACTGATTGCCCTCGTCGGTGATGCTCGGCTCGCAGTTGAGCACCTCGTTGATACGCGAAGCACTCGCGCTCGCCTTGGTAAAGACCACAACCAGGTTGGCGACGTACACGATGGAGGTCAGGGTCTGCGTCATGTAGTTCACAAACGCCATGACCTGGCCCTGCGTGAGCTCACCCACGTTGACCTGGATGCCGCCCACCCACAGGATGGCGCACACGCCTAGGTTCATCACCAAAAACGTTACGGGGTTAAGGATTGACGAGAGCTTGCCCACCGCGATGGCAGTATTGGCCTGGTCATCGGCGGCTTGGGCAAAGCGCTCGCGCTCGTGGCCCTCGCGCACAAAGGCGCGAACAACGCGGGCGCCCGAAAGCCCCTCGCGGCAAATGAGCGCGATGCGGTCGAGCTTTGCCTGCAGCTGCTTGTAATACGGAATGCAGCGCGCCATGACAAACCAAAACACCAGGCCGATAGCGGGCGTGCAGATCAAAAAGATGATGCCGAGCTTAAGGTCGATGGCAAGGGCCGCGCACATAGAGCCCACCGCCAGGAAGGGCCAGCGGATGAGCATGCGCACGCCCAGCGCCACGGCAAGCTGCACCTGGTTGACATCGTTGGTAATGCGGGTGATAAGCGACGGCGTGCCAAAGCAGTCGAGTTCGGCATAGCTCAACTTGTTGATGTGCTGGTAGAGCGCACCGCGGATATCGGTGCCCATGCCCTGCGAGGTGAGCGCCGCCATCTTTTGGCAGACGAGCGTAAACGAGATGCCGATCACAGCCATAGCGCCAAGTACCATGCCGTAGTGGACGACAGCATTCACGTCGTGCGCGCCGATGCCTTTATCGATCATCTGGGCAATCACCAGCGGCGTAAGCAGGTCAAAGATCACTTCGATCAGCTTGCACGCTGGGCCGATCACCATATACCGGCGAAACTTACCACCAAAACGCCTGAGCAGCTCAATCATGTATAGGCGCTCCCTATCATCATCCACATTCAATTCGAACCATGATAGTACGGTGAGCCCAAAAGAAGCGTAAACAACTCGTCATTTCTAATGGGATTCGGTTTCCAAAGAAGCGGAAAACACGCGCACACCCAGCCAGTGTCGGGTCGACCGCTTGGTATACTTACATTAGTGCTACCAAGTTAGTCGCCGACCCTTGAAATGAGGTGCCGAGATGAACGACATTCTCGCAAGAAGAGCAAGACGAGCAACTGTGGGCATCGCCCTTTCCGCGGCACTTGTCGCGGGAATCGCCCCCGTAACGGCGATCGCGGCAGAAACCAGCGCCCCCACCGGTGCAGTTGCCTTGCAGACGGAAGATGCGGCCGCCGCAAAAGAAAAAGCGTATGCAGCCATGCAGGAAGCGCTCAAAAACCTCGAAGCCGCAAAAGACGCCGCAAGTCCCGAGAAACTTGCGGGAATCGATGATGACATTGCCGCTCTTCAAGAGATCTACGACAAGCTGGTGGCGGAAGCCGCCAAATGCAGGGGACCCCTTCCCGCCATGCAAGCGAACGTCGATGCAGCCCAAGCCAGATACGATGAGGCCCGCAACCGGACAAGCGGCCTTCAGGCAAAATTAGATAAGGTGCTTAAGGACCTCGGCGACGAGGAGCCTAGCAAAGCTATTAGCGAAACCATTAAGCAGTTGCGTTCGGAGATCATGGCGGCAAAACGGCAAGAAGAGTTTTGTGAAGAGGAGCTTGACCAAGTTCGGCATAGGCTCGAGAGCCAGGAAAGAGTGATTAATAACCTTGAAAGTGATACGGAGAATGTCAAAGCCCATATCGACGAGGACATAGCCAAGCGAGATGCGCTCCTCGGCGATTTGGAAAAGGCGCAAGCGGCCTATGACGACGCCTGCAAGGCATACGAAGAGGCAAAGGCCGCGGCAGACAAGGCCACCTCGCCCGAGATAACGAAACCCGCCGAGACAGTGCCTCCCTCCGGCTCAACGCAACCCGCCGAGGCGACACCGCCCGTTGCCTCACCTGCAACCGGCAAAGACGCCCTACCAAGCTCCACCAAGCAGGCGAACTCGAGCAGCAGCAAGCAGGCAAGTACGGACGGTGGCAAGCTCGCAAACACGGGCGACACAGCACCGAGCGCAATCGCACTCGCAGGAATCGCCGCCGCAGGCCTCGGAATAACCGCCACGGGTGTACGCCGCCTCAAGAACTCAAAATAGCCGCCAGAGCATACCATCTTCGCCAATCCACAAACCCAGAGACAAAAGAGGCCCGTTTCCCCAGGGAAACGGGCCTCTTTAACTGCAAAAGTTCAAGCAACAGCACCGCCGCCTCTTGAACCACATAGCCATCAATGCCCAGACAACACCAGCAAGCCGCATTCCGCAAGGGATAGATTTAATTAGATAAACGCGCCTTTACGGGTGATTTTTGGACGACGGGGCCCGGCCGGCGGCGAGGTGTTTGGTAGTCGAGCGATCCCGCAGGCGAAGCCGAGGACCAGC
>CABUTH010000059.1 GCA_902494465.1 uncultured Collinsella sp. | reverse complement strand
GCTCGCCGCCACGAAGCTCCTTACCTGCGATATGGCCATCGCCGACGTTGACCTTGACCGCCTGGTTGCTGAACGCCGTCGCTCGACGACGTGGACGCGTGCCGACGATGCTCCGGAGGCCACGACCGTTGAGTTCTCTTTTGAGGGCACGCTCTCCGAGGCTCCCGTCCTGCGCAACGCCTGCGACATCGACCGCGTTTTCCCGCGCGCGCCCTTTGTTCCGGCCGACCATGGTGACCTGGCCGAGCGTTGCGAGACCATCCTCGACCTGCAGACTGCCGGCCTCAAGACCCGCCTTGCCCATACGGGTACCAAGGCTGCAGTCATCGGTCTTTCGGGCGGTCTGGATTCCACGTTGGCGCTGCTTGTGACCGTGCGTGCCTTCGATGCACTGGGGCTGCCGCGCACGGGCATCACTGCCGTGTCCATGCCCGGCTTTGGCACGACGCATCGCACCAAGTCGAATGCCGAGTCGCTTGCCCGCGACCTGGGTGTGGGCTTCCGCGAGGTTTCGATTCACGCGGCCGTGGAGCAGCACTTTAAGGATATCGAGCATGACCCTGCTGTGCAGGACGTGACCTACGAGAACAGCCAGGCTCGCGAGCGTACACAGATCCTGATGGATCTGGCCAACCAGGCCGGCGGTTTTGTCATCGGCACGGGCGACCTGTCGGAGCTGGCGCTCGGCTGGGCTACCTATAACGGCGACCACATGAGCATGTACGCCGTCAACGCGAGCGTGCCCAAGACGCTTGTGCGCCATCTGGTGCGCTATGCGGCTGATGTCTTTGGCGGGCGTATTGCCGAGGTCTTGCTCGATATCCTCGATACGCCGGTGTCCCCCGAGCTTCTGCCGCCCACGGGCGACGGCGAGATTGCGCAGAAGACCGAGGATTTGGTGGGCCCGTACGAGCTGCACGATTACTTCCTCTACTACCTGCTGCGTTTTGGCTTTGAGCCGGGCAAGATCTACCGCATGGCGCTCAAGAGCTTCGAGGGCGTCTACGACGTCAAGACCATTCACACGTGGCTACGCACGTTCTACCGTCGCTTCTTTGCCCAGCAGTTTAAGCGCAGCTGCCTGCCCGATGGCCCCAAGGTGGGCTCGGTCACGCTCAGCCCGCGCGGCGATTGGCGCATGCCGAGTGACGCCAGCTCGCGCCTGTGGCTCGCCCAGATCGACGCGCTCAATGCAATTGACTAAGGTTGGCTAAATTGAACCAATGCGGGGTTTGTAAGCGTTACACTTTTGCAATCTGATGGCCCGTATCGCGCGGCGCTCTTGTCGGAGCGCCGCGTTTTTCATATCGAAAGGAGGCACCATGCAGGCATCGCAGCGTCTCGACCGCTTTGGCGCGGAGGTCTTCGCCTCGCTCAACAACAAGCTTCTCGCGCTGAAGGCTCAGGGCAAGACCATTTACAACATGAGCGTGGGCACGCCCGACTTTAAGCCGTACGACCATGTGGTCGAGGCGCTGACCCAGGCCGCCCAGGACCCCGAGATGTGGAAATATGCCCTGCGCGATCTGCCCGAACTCAAGCAAGCCGTGTGCGATTACTATGAGCGTCGCTTTGGTGTCTCCGGCATTACGCCGTCTATGGTGCAGTCGTGCAACGGCACGCAGGAGGGCGTGGGCCATTTGGGCCTGGCCCTGCTCGATCCGGGTGACACCATTTTGGTTCCCGATCCGTGCTACCCGGTCTTTGAGGCGGGCGCCAAGATCGCCGACGCCAAGCTCGAGTACTACCCGTTGGTCGCCGAGCATAATTACCTGCCCTATGTGGCGGGTATCGATCCCGAGGTGGCCGATCGTGCCTAGTATTTGATCGTGTCGCTGCCCGCATACCCGGTCGGCTCGGTGGGCACGCCCGAGGTCTACGAGGAGATCATCGCTTTCGCCCGCGAGCACGACCTGCTCATCGTCCATGACAACGCGTACTCCGACATCGTGTTCGACGGCGAGCCGGGCGGCAGCTTCTTGCAGTATCCCGGTGCGCTTGAGGTGGGCGTGGAGTTCTTCTCGCTTTCCAAGTCGTTTAACGTCACCGGTGCGCGTATCGGCTTTTTGGTCGGCCGCGAGGACGTGGTCTCTGCCTTTGCCAAGCTGCGCGGCCAGATCGACTTTGGCATGTTCTTCCCGATCCAGAAGGCTGCTATCGCCTGCCTGAACGGTCCGCGCGATGAGGTCGAGGCGCAGCGTCTGAAGTACCAGGAGCGCCGCGATGCCCTGTGCGACGGTCTTGAGGGCCTGGGCTGGGAGCGTCCCAACGCGCATGGCTCCATGTTTGTGTGGGCCAAGCTTCCCGGTGGTCGCACCGATTCCATGGCGTTTTGCGAGGAGCTCATGGAGAAGGCCGGCGTTGTGGTGACGCCGGGTGCGAGCTTTGGTCCTTCGGGCGAGGGGCACGTGCGCATGGCGCTGGTCTTGCCGCCCGACCAGATTGCTTTGGCTGTCGAGGCCATTCGCGAGGCGGGCCTGTATTAGAAAGGTATTTCAGCTCGTCAATAGCTCGAAACCGATTTCGTGCAGTTATTTTACGATTTCTGCAAACAATTTCGGTAAACGGTCGATTTTTGGCTGCGAATAGGAGCATAATCAAAGTCCCGATTGGATGTATTGGGATTACGGCAAGCCGCTCGGGTCGTTCTCGGGCGGCTTGCTTGTGGAGAGAGATGGGAGTTTCTAATGGTTAACGAGAAGAAGGTCGCTATTGTCGGCTGTGGCTTCGTTGGGTCGTCTTCGGCGTTCGCGCTGATGCAGAGTGGTCTGTTCTCCGAGATGGTCCTCATCGACGTGGACAAGACCCGCGCCGAGGCTGAGGCCCAGGATATCGCGCACGGCATGACGTTTGCCGAGCCGATGAAGATCTACGCCGGCGATTATTCCGATGTCGCCGACGCCGCCATGATCGTCGTCACCGCCGGTGCTGCCCAGAAGCCCGGTGAGACCCGCCTGGACCTGGTCAACAAGAACGTCAACATCTTTAAGTCCATTATCCCCGAGATTAAGAAGTCCGGCTTCGACGGCATTCTGCTCATCGTCTCCAACCCGGTTGATGTTCTGACCTATGCTGCCATTAAGATGTCCGGCCTGCCCGAGGGCCATGTCATCGGCTCCGGCACCGTGCTCGACACTGGCCGTCTGCAGCAGATGCTTGGTGCCCACGTCGAGGTTGACCCGCGCGATGTCCAGGCCTATGTCATGGGCGAGCACGGCGACTCCGAGTTTGTCGCTTGGTCCAGCGCCCAGGTTGCCGGCGTTCCGCTGAACACCTTCTGCGAGCTTCACGGTCATCTGGAGCATGAGGCTGCCGAGAAGCGCATCGCCGAGGACGTCAAGAACTCCGCCTACACCATCATCGAGAAGAAGCACGCCACCTACTACGGCGTCGCCATGGCCGTCAAGCGCATCTGCACTGCCGTCATGCGCGATGAGCAGACCGTTCTGCCTGTCTCCTCGCTTATGGTGGGCGAGTACGGCCTGTCCGATCTTGCCATCTCCATGCCGACGGTCGTTGGCCGTGACGGCGTTGTCTGCCGCGTCCCCGTGCCGCTGAACGATGACGAGCAGCATGAGCTTACCGCCTCCGCCAAGGCCCTCAAGGACATCATCGACAGCGTCGACTTCTCCTGCTAAATCAAGCTCGCGAGAGCGAAAAGCTACAATGAAGGCGTCCGGGTCCACACGGCCCGGGCGCCTTTTTGATGTAAAGTAACCTGACCCCAATGCACCATAGTTGATGGGAGGGCCATGTCGGATTCGCCTAATTTTTTGACCTATGCCCAGACGGCGTTTGATCCGTTTGGGGAACGGCCGTTCTGCGCGGTGGATAGCCTGGTCTTTGCGTGGTTGTCCTATTTGCGTTTGCCGGGTGATATGGCGGAGCTGACGAACTGGCAGGGCCTAGACGTACGCGAGCTGCTGCGTGCTGAGTGCTACCGGGACATGATTGGCGACCTGTGGGATCCGGAGGGGAGCAGGGCCTTGTTGGAGGCCGTGGCAGCAAGCCCTCGCTACCGTGGCGTGCACGTTTGCGGCTATCGTGCCGTGAGCGATGTGGTGGCGACAGAGCAGTTTGCAGCCATGGCGTTCCGGTTTCCGGCGGGGTTTAGCTATCTTTCCTTCCGGGGGACCGACAGCACGATTGTGGGCTGGAAAGAGGACTTCAACATGGCGTTCCGGTGTCCTGTGCCGGCCCAGGAATCTGCGGCGCGCTATGTGGACGAGGCAGCGGATGCGATTGACGGGCCGCTTTTGTGCGGAGGTCATTCCAAGGGTGGAAACCTTGCGGTGTACGGTGCGGCGATGTGCTCCGATGTCGCCCGTGAGCGAATCGAACGGGTGTATTCCCATGATGGTCCGGGCTTTGTCGAGGAGTTTCTGAACGGCAACGCCTTTGCCGATCTTTCCGGTCGAATCGACAAGACGCTACCTCGGTCGTCGATCTTTGGCATGATGTTCGAGACACAGGAGGACTATGCCATCGTTGAGAGCACCGAGTTCAGCCTGCTGCAGCATAATCCCTTTAGCTGGGTGGTTGATGGTCGCGACTTCGTGTACTGTGAGCGCCTGTCCGCCGGTGCTCGATACGTTGATGGCTCCATTCGCGAGATGCTGCTTGCAGTGTCACCTAGCGAGCGCGAGCGTTTTGTAGATGCGTTGTTCTCCGTGTTTGAGGCTACGGGTGCTGAGCGGTTTGCGGATATCGCCGGGAATCTGCGCGAGAGCCTGCCCGTGATGCTCCAGGCTGCGCAAGGCTTTGACGAGGATACGCGACGCTTTGTCTCGCAGGCCATCGTGGCAATCCTTAAATGCGCGCTGCTGCCCAAACGACCCCAGATCGACATGCCCGCTGCCGGCAAGAGTTTGGCAGAACAGCTCGAGGCTTGGCAGTCCGAGCTCCTGCGCTAGCCATTGGCGCAAAGCAACCTGTCCCCGATGCACCAAGCTTCGATGCGCCTGGGGCGGGCTCGACCGCTATACTGGTTCGTGCCGAAATCGATCTAGAACGGAATGCCGTATATGAAAATCAATCACGCGATTCTGCATATCCTGGACTTTGACTCTGCCGTCAACGTCATGAGCCAGCGCGAGCTCGATATCGAGAGCCGTACCGTGCGCAACTTTGTGACCACGCATCTGCGCCGCGCACGAACCTCGGCCGACAATAAGCGCGCCACGTTTGCCGAGAACTCTGCGTTTGGCGGCGAGCTCAAGGGCTATTTCTTTGGCGAGCGCGAGTTCGTAGACCTGTCGCAGCAGATTGCGGAGTTCATTTCCTCCGAGCTTACTAAGGCCGAAAAAGCCGAGTCCACCGATGTGCTCGTGGCCGACTTTGACGACGACGAGGATGCCCGCTGGTTTGCCGTGATGCTGCTGGGCTCCAAACAGGCCTTTATGCACGAGGTGGGCCGCGAGGAGGGCGAGGTGCGCAACGACATCGCGCGCCACTATGCTATCCTGCCGAATCCTTCCCAAAAGGTGCCAAGCTATGCCATCGTGCGCGCGAGCACCATGGAGATCGGCTATGTGGACAAGAAGCGCAAGATTGCCGGCGAAGACCGTATGCTCATTCCCGACGGTCTGCTGCAGTGCGATACGGGCGTATCGGGCAAGGAAATCATCGACACCGTGACGCGCGTTGTCGAAGAGGTTGCCGAGGAACACGGTGCCAATACGGCCGTAGCGCTCGCCAAGGTTAAGGCTGCCGTTGCCGAGAAGGTTGAGGACGATGAGGAGCTGCCGCCCTGGGATATCGTCGATGAGGTCTTTGAGGACGAGCCGATCATCAAGGAGAGCGTACGTGCGGCGCTGACCGAAGAGAAGGTGCCCGAGCGTGTGCCCGTGGAGCGCAAGCAGGTCGAGCGTGCGGCCGTGCGCAACCACAAGATTCGTACCGATACGGGCATCGAGATCAGCTTTCCGGCCGAGATGGGCTCGAACTCCGAGTACATCGAGTTCGTCAACGAGCCCAACGGCCTCATTTCCATCGAGCTCAAAAATATCGGCAGTATCGAGAATCGATAAACTGCGCTTGGACGCTGCAGAAAAACAAAGGCCGAAGCCTCGGATGAGGGCTTCGGCCTTTTTACTTGGGGCTTAATTACGCTACTGGTTGAGCATACGTCAGCGAAAACGCCCCTAAGCGAGCAAGGTGACGTGAAAGAGGAGGGAAGCGTACTTTTGTACGCGACCGACGATTGAACGTCAGATTGCCGCTTGGGGGCGTTTGCAGCGTCGAGCAGTTGCGCGGTTTGGTAAAACCGCGTAACCCTACAGCTGGCGCAGGCCTTCCTCGAGACCGGTCTTGCTGTCGGTTTTCTCGTCGCGCATCTTGATGACGCGAGCGGGAACACCGGCCACGACGGCGCCGGCGGGGACGTCCTCGACGCATACGGCGCCGGCGGCGACGACGGCACCCTTGCCCACGCGCACGCCCTCCAGGACCACGGCGTTGGCGCCAATCATGACATCATCCTCGATGATGACGGGCGTGGCGCTCGCGGGCTCAACGACGCCTGCCAGTACGGTGCCGGCGCCGATGTGGCAGTTCTTTCCCACGGTGGCGCGGCCGCCCAGGACGGCGCCCATATCAATCATAGAGCCCTCGCCGATAACGGAGCCGATGTTGATGATGGCGCCCATCATGATGACGGCGCGGTCGCCGATCTCGACGCGGTCGCGGATGATCGCGCCCGGCTCAATGCGGGCGTTTATGCCCTTAAGGTCGAGCATGGGGACGGCAGAGTTGCGGCAGTCATTCTCGACGTCGTAGTAGTCGATGGAGTCGGCATTGGCATCGAGGATGGCCTTGAGCTCATCCCAGTCGCCAAAGACGGTCTTGCCACGACGGCCGCCGTAGACGTGCGCATCGCCCCACTGGACCTTCATGCCCGGCTTTTCGCGCACGTACAGTTTGACGGGCGTTTTCTTGGGCGCGGTAGCGATGTAATTGATAATCTCCTGGGCATCCATCTCGGCTGCGTTACTCATATGCTGTTTCTCCTTTGCGTGGATACGGTTGATACCTGGTTAGGCAAACATGACCTGGTCGAACGTATAGAAGCCGTGCTCGCGGGTGACGAGCTTCTGCGCGGCTGCCAGGGCGCCGTTGACAAAGATCTGGCGGCTCGTGGCGCGATGCGTGAGCGTGACTTCCTCGTCCTGGCCAAAGAAGCTCACCTCGTGCACGCCGGCGACAGTACCACCGCGCAGCGAGTGCATGCCGATCTCCTTGGGGTCGCGCGCTCCGCACATGCCCTCGCGGCCATAGACGGGGTGGTAGCCTGCCTCGGGCTCGGCTTCGACGACGGCATCGAGCAGCAACTTGGCAGTGCCGCTGGGGGCGTCGACCTTTTGGTTGTGGTGCGTCTCGACGATCTCGCAGTCAAAGCCGGGCAGCTCGCGTGTGGCCTGTGCTACCAGATGACGCAGGGCTGCGATGCCGATGGAGTAATTGCCGGAGTGCATGACGCGGGCATTCTGGCCCAGCTCGCGCAGGCGGTCCATCTGCTCGGGGGTGTAGCCTGTGGTGCCCGATACCAACGCCGCGCTCGTGCGCTCGACATAGGCGACAACGGCATCGAAGGTCACGACGTTCGAGAAGTCGATGATGACGTCGGCTGCCGGGGCGCTCTCGAGCTCGGACAGATCAAAACCGATCTGGGCGACGATATCAAAAACGGGCTGACCGGCGGCGTCGACAACGCCCTCGGCGGTGGTGCGGATGAGCGAGCCCATACGGCCCGTTCCCATAATGACGGTCTTAATCAAGCAGACCAGCTCCCTTCAGAGTATCGGTAAGTGCAGCGCGCGTGTCGTCTGCCATGGGGCACAGCGGCATGCGGTAGTTTGCCTCGATCATACCCATCTGAGCGAGCGCTTCCTTAACGGGGATGGGGTTGACCTCGCTAAAGAGGGCGTTAATGAGCGGCTGACCGGCAATCTGGATATCGCGGGCGTGCTCCACGTCGCCGTCCAGATAGGCGCGGCACATGTCGTGCACGAGCTGCGGTTGAACATCGGCCCACACGCTGATGGTGCCCGAGGCGCCCAGGCTCATGAGCGGTACGGTAAGTGCGTCCTCGCCCGAGTACATGCGGAAGTCGTCGGACAGCAGGTGTGCGATCTTGGCGGCATAGGCGACGTTGCCCGAGGCTTCCTTAATGCCCATGATGTTGGGGTGCGCAGCCAAGCGCTCTACGTTGCGCTCGCTGATGCCGCAGCCGCAGCGGCCGGGGATGTTGTAGAGGATGCAAGGGATGTCCACGGCATCGGCGACGGTCTTAAAGTGCTGATAGATGCCCTCTTCATTGGACTTGTTGTAGTAGGGGGTAATGAGCAGCAGGCCGTCGGCGCCCAGGCCTTGGTAAGTGAGCGACTTGGTGAGCATGGTTTGCGTGGAGTTTGAGCCCGAGCCGGCGATGACGGGGACGCGGCCTGCAACATGCTTGACCACGGCGGCGACGACGGAGTTGTCTTCGTCGTCGGTCATCGTGGCGCTCTCGCCGGTGGTGCCCAGGGTGAGGATGGCGTCGGTGCCATTTTGCAAGTGGAAATCGATAAGGCGCTCGAGTGCGTCAAAGTCGACGCTGCCGTCCTTTTTAAACGGCGTGACGAGGGCGACGATCGAGCCCTCGAGGTTGCGGATATCCATGTTCTTCTCCTTCGCTTCCGCGATCTGGATGCGCTTATTCCATTGGGCGGCGACGGCCAAACGCTCGTCCTGGGCGCGACGGCGGGCGCTTTCGGCGCGCGACTTGGCCAGCAGCTCACGGCCGCACGGCAGCACGTCGAGCGTGGCAAAGTAATCACCCGGGCGCTCGGCGCGGCGGATAAGGTCGGCCGAGCCATCGGGGCGCAGCAGGACCTCGGCGGAGCGCAGACGGCCGTTGTAGTTGTAGCCCATGGAGTAGCCATGCGCGCCGGTATCGTGGATCACAAGCAGGTCGCCCATGTCGATATGCGGCAGCTCACGATCGATGGCGAACTTGTCGTTGTTCTCGCACAGATTGCCCGTGATGTCGTACGCGTTCGTGACGGGGGCTGCGGTTTTATCAGGACCGTCCGGCTGACCCATCACCGTGATGTGGTGGTAAGCGCCATACATGGCAGGGCGGATCAGATCGACGGCGCTTGCGTCGACACCGATATAGTCCTTGTAGATTTGCTTCTCGTGGATGGCCTTGGTCACCAAGCAGCCGTAGGGGCCCATCATAAAGCGGCCCATCTCGGTGCAGATGGCCACATCGCCCATGCCGGCGGGGACCAGGATCTCGTCGTATGCCGCGTGCACCCCCTCGCCGATGGCGTGAATGTCGTTGGCCTGCTGCTCGGGCAGATAGGGGATGCCGATGCCGCCGGACAGATTGATGAAGGCGACGTGTGCGCCGGTCTCGCGCTCCAGACGCGCGGCAAGCTCAAAGAGGATGCGCGCAAGCTTGGGGTAGTAGTCGTTGGTGACGGTGTTGCTGGCAAGGAATGCGTGGATACCAAAGTCCTCGGCACCCTTGGCCTTGAGCATGCGGAAGGCCTCGAAGAGTTGCTCGGTGGTCATGCCGTATTTGGAGTCGCCGGGGTTATCCATGATGCCATTGGAGAGCTGGAACAGGCCACCCGGATTAAAGCGGCAGCTGACCGTCTTGGGGATTGACCCCGCAACGCGCTCAAAGAACTCGATGTGGCTGATGTCGTCATAGTTGACGATGGCACCCAGCTTGTCGGCGAGCTCAAAGTCCGCCGCCGGCGTGTCGTTGGACGAGAACATGATGTCATGTCCCGTAATGCCCAGCGAGCGGGCGATCATGAGCTCGGTATAGCTCGAGCAATCGCAGCCGCAGCCGTATTCGTTGAGAATGGAGATGAGCGCCGGGTTGGGATTGGCCTTGACGGCAAAGTATTCCTTAAAGCCTGGGTTCCACGCAAAGGCGTCGCGCACCTCTTGCATGTTGCGGCGGATGCCCGCCTC
>CABUTH010000058.1 GCA_902494465.1 uncultured Collinsella sp. | reverse complement strand
GCCTCGCGCGCCTTCTCGGCAACAAACGCCGCTGCCGAGGTATCGAGCTGCACCGTTGCGTGCGTGCGTGCGGGCGCGGCAACCTCGCCGGCATGCATCACGATGACGCCGCAGGTGCTCGTCTTAACGAACTCGACCATCTTGGGATCAGTGAAGCCCGTCACGTCGTTGACGATCGAGGCGCCGCAGCGCACGGCCGCCTTGGCAACCGCCACATGACGCGTGTCGATCGAGACGATGGCGCCCTCCTTGGCCAGCGCACGCACCACGGGCAGCACGCGGCGAGCCTCCTCGTCGGGGTTGACCGGGGTAAAGCCGGGGCCCGTGGACTCGCCGCCCACGTCGATGATGTCGGCGCCGGCGTCGAGCATCGCCAGGCCGTACTCGATGGCGGCATCGGGGTCGAAGTGCTCCCCGCCATCGCTAAACGAATCGGGCGTCACGTTGAGGACGCCCATGATGCGCGGACGGTCAAAGCTGAGCTCATACTTTCCGCACCGCCATGTCTTGCTGTCGTTCGCCATGAACATCCTCCTAAAATGTCCACGCCGCCGAGCTTGGGGAGCTGGCGGCGGGGTCGCTTTGCACTCAGTCTTTCTATTGTATCCGCGCGCGCGGGCTAGAACGCAAACGCGGCCGCGATGTCGCAAGAAATCAGCAGGTCGGCATTTGCATCCTGATCGGTGGGAGCAAGGTTGCATATGGCCAGCGTATCGCCGGTAAAGTAACGCGTAAGGCCCGCCGCCGGATACACCACGAGCGAGGTCCCACCCACAATGAGGGCATCGGCCGCGGCGATGGCGGCAACGGCACCGGTCAGCACATGCTCATCGAGCGGCTCCTCGTAGAGCACCACATCGGGCTTGATGCGCCCGCCGCACGCAGGACATACAGGCACGCCCGCGGCGTCCTCGTGCTCGCGCGAGCAAATCCACTCGGCGCTATAGACCGCGCCGCACGACTGGCAAATGTTGCGATGGACCGATCCGTGCAGCTCGAACACGCGCTGCGAGCCGGCCGCCTGGTGCAGACCGTCGATATTTTGCGTCACCACGGCGTCGAGCTTGCCGGCGCGCTCCAGCTCGGCCAGCTTGGTGTGGCAGCGGTTAGGCTTAGCGTTAAGCGCGATCATCTTGGTGCGGTAAAAGTCGAAGAACTCCGCAGGATGTGCCTCGTAAAAGCTATGCGACAGCATGGTCTCGGGCGGATAGGCAAACTGCTGGTGATACAGGCCGTCCACGCTGCGGAAATCGGGGATGCCACTTGCCGTGGAAACACCAGCGCCGCCAAAGAAGACCACGCGCTTGTGGGTGTCAAACAGATCCGCCAGGGCGGCGGAGGCCTGCCTGGGGTCCGATATTGCCTGAGTCATATGAGTCCTCCGTCCTTGTTAATCGAGCAGCGTTGAGCGACGTCCCAGCATGCAGCCTTTAAGTCAGCATGCACGGAGCCCACCCCGCCCTTATTGCGTTAATCTTAAGCCTGCCAACCCCGTCGAAAGGACACCATGCCTCAGACTTACACCTTTGCCTCGTGGAACGTTAACGGCCTGCGCGCCGTGCTCAAAAAGGACCCGAGCTTTATTCAGATCGCGCAAGAACTCGACGTCGATATCTTGGCGCTGCAGGAGACAAAGCTGCAGGAGGGCCAGGTCGATATCAATCTGCCTGGCTATCACCAAATCTGGAGCTACGCCGAGCGTAAAGGCTATTCGGGCACTGCGGTCTTTAGCCGCCAGGAACCGCTGCGCGTGCTGCACGCCGACGCGCTGCTACCCTACGCCGGCGAGGGCGAGGCGGCCGAGCTCGTCGCCCAGGCCGCAACCGAGGGCCGCGTCTGCGCGCTCGAGTTCGACAAGTTTTGGTTTGTCGACGTCTACACGCCCAACGCGCAAAACGAGCTCGCCCGCATCGACGTGCGCATGGCCTGGGACGATACCTACCGCGGCTTTTTGAGCGCGCTTGAGCGCGAGACCGGCAAGCCCGTCGTAACCTGCGGCGACTTTAACGTAGCGCACGAGGAGATCGACCTTAAGAACCCCAAGTCCAACCGCGGCAACGCCGGCTTTTCGGATGAGGAGCGTGGCAAGTTCACCGAGCTGCTCGACGCCGGTTTTACCGACACCTGGCGCGCGGCCAATCCGGACGTCGAGGGCGTCTACAGCTGGTGGAGCTACCGCTTTAATGCCCGCAAGAACAACGCAGGCTGGCGCATCGACTACTTCCTGGTAAGCGACGCAATCGCCGGCAACGTACGCGACACCGGCATCCGCGGCGACATCTTCGGCAGCGACCACTGCCCCGTCACCCTCACGCTAGAGCTCTAGCCCCAACTGATCCCCTGGGGACGGAGGAAAACGGATCATTTTGGGCCTCGTGAGGGTATCCGCGTGACCCATCCGCCACGAAACACGCCCATCTACTACGTTTAAGCCACCACCCTCAACCACAGCGAACAACGCAAAAAGAAAACCGCAGGTAGAAAGCCTGCGGTTTTTCATAAAACGCGGTCATGGTCGGGGGTATCAAGCTAAACGTAGTAGATGGGCCAGTTTCGTGGCAAACGCCGTCAACTGATTCCCTGGGGACATCTGGGGACGGAAGAAAATGGATCAATTTGGATCTCCGAGGGCCACGATGCCCGTCATATCAGCCGGCCATTCCAAAACTATGCCGGTTTACGGGACTGAATCGCGAACCCCCAACCATACGCAATTCCGAGATAATAAAACCGCAGGTGAACGGCTTGCTCTATTTCGAAAAAGCCGGCATGGTCTGCCTGCGCCAATCTAGCCCCGTAAACCGGCATAGTTTTGAAATGGCACTTCGGCAGTATTGATTCCCGCCCCGGCGAACCAGCCCTACAGCCCGTATTTCACGACGACACGGTTAATGCGACGGCGCCAAGGCTTGTACAAGGCGGCCAAAAACACGCAGGTCGCAAGGCCGTGCGTAATATCGAACGGCACTGCCGTGGCAAGACGCGCCACGGCACCCGCCCAAGTAAGCGGCTGTACAAAACCAATGATGTCATACGCGTTGATCACGACGCCATAGAGCAGGCCCGACGCAAAGCCGTACGCCAGCAGCGCTGGCATGCGCACGGTGCCGTCGACGCGGTCGAACGCACCCGCATACGCCAGCGCGCCGCCGACATAGCCAACCAGGCCCCAGGCATACATCTGCCACGGCGTCCACATACCCTGTCCAAAAAAGAAATTGCTGGTCAGCGCCGCCAACGCGCCAACCATAAAACCATTGCGGCGACCAAGCGTCGCCCCCGCGATAATGGCGATGGCGCTCACCGGTTTAAAGTCGGGAATGGGGCCAAACAAGATGCGCCCCGCCGCGGCCAACGCCGCCAACACCAGCGTGGGCATAATCTGGCGCAGGCCCGGGCGCGACGCCTCGTAACCCGCAAAGAACAGCGCAAGCACCAGTGCCACCACGACAAGCATGGCAAGCGCCGCCTGCTCAATACCTGCCAGCAACGCCGCAGCCATCACGGCTGGCACCGCCAGCAGCAGCGGGATCTCCAGTTTTGCAAGCAAGCGCGAGAAACGACAGTCCGTCATCCCATCACGCCCTATAAAACACGTTGTCGGCAAAGAAGTCGGCCGGGGACTCCACGCAGGCAATCTCGCCGTCAAACATCATGGCGATGTCGTCGGCTACCTGCTCGGCAAAGTCCAAGTCGTGCGTCGCCATGACGACGGTGCCGCCAGCCTGCGCATGGTCGCGCAGGGCGCGGGCGATGATGCGGCGGCTGGCCAGGTCCAAACCCTTGGTGGGCTCATCGAGCAATAGCAGTTCGGGGCCGATCAACAGCAGCTTTGCCAACGCGAGCAGCTGGCGCTGTCCGCCCGAGAGGTCGTAGGGGTAACGCGTCTCCAGGCCGTCCAATCCCAGTTGCGCCGCACGCTCCCGCGCCAAGTTCTCGTCATATCCGCAGGTCGAAGCCCATTCCATCAGCTCGTCGCGCACCGTCTCGGCAACCAGCAACGCCTTGGGATTCTGAGGCAGCAGCGCTGCCGAGGCCGCCCCGCGCTCCATATGCCCACGCTGTAACTTGACCGTCTTGGCCAGCACCGAAAGCATTGTCGACTTGCCGCAGCCGTTACCGCCAACAACCGCATGCACCGCGCCAGCCGAGAACGCCGCATCGAGTCCGCACAGCACCCAGCCGGACGCCCGATCGTAGCGAAACCAGCTCCCCGCCAGGGTGGTAGCCGACCCAGCGTGCATTTTTGGGAGTATTCTGCTTCCATCCGTGCGCGGGAAGGCTTCCGAGCCGTTCTCGAGCGACGTTTGCGCCATAAATTCGGACGATTTGTCCAATTCTGAACTTTTTTTCGCGCTCGATACGTCCCCGGGCGGCTCCAGAGAGCCCAAATTGTCCTCACGCCTGCTGAATACTCCGTTTTTTGCACATCGGATGGCACCCCACCCCAACATGTCATCGGAAAACAGCGATTCTCGGCGTCCCAAAGAAGCCATATCAGCCACCTCGCGCACGCGACCGTCCTCAATCCGGTACGCACACGTCGCGTATTCGAGCATTGGGCGCGGCTGATGCGTCGCCACAACAACCGTGCAGCCCAGCTCGCGATTCACACGAAACAGCGCGTGCAGAAAATTCTTCTCGGCAACGGGATCGAGCTGAGACGTGGGCTCGTCGAGCAGCAGCACGCGCGGGCGTAGCGTCAGAACGGCCGCCAACGACAGCAACTGTTTGCGACCACCCGAAAGCGTGTCAGTATCGCGGTGAAGCCAATCCTCCAGCCCAAAGAAATAGCTGGTCTCGGCCACGCGACGACGCATCTCGTCGCACGCTAGCCCCAAGTTTTCCAGGCCAAACGCCATCTCGTGCCACACGGTTTCGCACACGATCTGGTTCTCGGGATCCTGGAACACGTAGCCCACGCGCTCCGCCGATGCCCGCACATCCATGTCGGCAACGTTCTCGCCCAGCACGCGCAGCTCGCCAGTGCGCTCGCCCGCCGGCGCTATCTCGGGCTTGAGCAGCGACAGCAGCGTCGACTTGCCCGAACCGGTACCGCCAACAAGCAACGCAAGCGCACCTTGGGAAACACGCCAATCAAGTCCCTCGAGCACCGGTGCCTCGGCCCCGGGATAAGCAAAACTAAGGCCTCGCACCTCAATCGCCGGCGCGGGCGAGCCATATGCCACACCCGCCGCCGAGCTCCTATCAAACCGAGCCATCAGCCAAACCTCTTCTCATCAATCGCATGCAACGCGCAAGGCAGCACCATCCAGGCAGCGTACACGACATAGCCCGGCCACGGCGCCGGCACCGAGAGCTGCGGATAAAACGAATACTGCGTCGTCGCGGTCCACGCCACTGCCGCCGTGGCCACGCCAAACAGCGCAAGCCCAACCAGCGCGGCAACGTCGCTGCGCCCCAGTCGATACCGCGCATACGTCGTACGACGCGTCGCGGCACCCCACCCGCGCGAGCGCATCGCGTCCGCACGCTCCAGCGAATCTTCCATGCCCCAGCCCATCAACACACTCGATGCCCGCAAGCGCGAACGCACGGGGTCGGCCGGCGCGCGGCCCGGCACATCAATCGCATCCTGCACCGCCAACACCGTACGACCACGGCGCAAAAACTGCGGGATAAGCCTCATGCACATCGAGATCATGAGCGCAATCACCGGTGCGGCATTGCCCAGCAGCGCAAGCACCTTGTCGTATTCGAGCATCGATGCCGCGGCCTCAAACCACAACACGCTCGCCACAAACAGCCCGCCCATGCACAGGCCGTATACCATGCTCTCCAGATACACCGCGCGCATGCCAATACGGAACAGCTCCGTCGAGCCCGAGGCGCTAAACAGCGGATTGAGCACCGCAACGATCAAAATCACCGGCAGCTGCCAGCGGAGTGCGCCCAGCGTGCGGGCAGCCCCACGCGTCGCAAATCCATACGCCAGCCCGCCCGCAAGTGACAGCGCAATCAGCACCGGCTGCATCGAGAACATAGTGAGCCCCAGCGTCAGCACTATATAGAGTGCCGGCACAGCCGGATGCGACATCGAGAATGCCGCGACGGGCTCGCCGCCAAACTCCTCTCGTATGTTGTCCACGGGCACCCCCGTCCCCTCGCTCAAACAACAGCTCCGCAGCACCGCCAACGCCGCACACAAGCAGTGCAAACGCCACGCCGGCGGCGCAAGCCTCAACCGCCGCAAACCAATCGTTACGCGCTCGTCATATGCCTGCGGTATCATATTGCGCCGTGTATCGTTTCCAAACACACGTCTCTATAACGTAACAGGAGATCACATGGACGCAACCGCAATTATCCTCGCTGCCGGCGAGGGCACCCGCATGAAGTCGAACCACTGCAAGGTTTCGCACAAGATCCTGGGTAAGCCCATGGTCCAGTGGATCGTCGACGCTACCATCAAGGCCGGCTGCAGCCGCGTCGTGGTTGTCATCGGCAGCCACGCCGACGAGATGCGCGCCCTTATCGACGGCGCCTATGCCAACAGCGCCACCAAGGTCGAGTGCGTCGAGCAGACCGAGCGTCTGGGCACCGGTCACGCCGTGAAGGTCGCGCTCGAGGCCTGTGGCATCACGCAAGGTCCCGTCGTGGTGCTCAACGGCGACCTGCCGCTCATCACCGCCGACACGGTCGCCAAGTTCGCACAGACCGTCGCCACCGGCGAGCTCGCCTGCACCGTCATGACCATGACCCCGCCCGATCCTTTCGGCTACGGCCGCATCAAGCTGGGCGCCGATGGTCAGATCGAGCGCATCATCGAGCAGAAGGACTGCACGCCCGAGCAGGCCGCCACGCTGCTGGAGTGCAACGCCGGCTGCTACGCCTTTGACGGCGCGCAGCTCGCCGCCCACATTAACGAGATCGGCAACGACAACGCGCAGTCCGAGTACTACCTGCCCGACATGCTCGAGATTCTCAAAGGCCACGGCCAGGCGGTCTCCATCTTTCACTGCGACGACTACCGCGACGGCCTGGGCGTCAACAGCCGCATCCAGCTCGCGCAGCTCACCGCCATCGCGCGCGACCGCATCAACGAGCACTGGATGGCCGAGGGCGTTACCTTCATCGACCCCACGCAGGCCTGGATCGGCCCCGATGCCGTTATCGGCCGCGACACCGTCGTGTGGCCGCAGACGCATCTGATCGGCCACGTCACCGTGGGCGAGGAGTGCCAGCTCGGCCCCAACAGCCGTCTCACCGACACCACCGTCGGCAGCGGCTGCACCATCGATGAGACCATCGCCATCGAGGCCGTCATCGAGAACGGCGTCGACTGCGGCCCGCGCGCCTACCTGCGCCCGGGCACCCACATGCTCGACGGTTCCAAGGCCGGCACGCACGTGGAAATCAAGAAGTCCACGATCGGCGAGGGCTCCAAGGTGCCGCACCTGTCCTACATCGGCGATACCACCATGGGCCCCGGCGTCAACGTGGGCGCAGGCTCCATCACCTGCAACTACGACGGCGTGCACAAGCACAAGACCGTCATCGGCAAGGATGCCTTCATCGGTTCCGACACCATGATGGTCGCGCCCGCCCAGATCGGCGACGGCGCGCTTGTGGCCGCCGGCTCTGTCATCACCGAACCGGTCCCGGCTGACGCACTCGGCCTGGGCCGCGCCCGTCAGGTAAATATTGAGGGCTGGGCCGCCGATTATCGCCGCCGCCTGCACGAGGACGACGAGGTATAACGTTTTACCAAGCATCTAAGGAGCGGTTCCCATGGGGACGGCTCCTTTTTCTATGCTGACCTGCGCGACCGGAATGAGTGGTCGGTTCGTGTCCGTTGACGGTAAAGACGTTATCAAGACCCGATTAACCCCGCCGCGCGGTTACAATGCAAAAAGGCATCTATATGGCATTCGATGTATAAAGGAGAAGGGTAATGCCGATTAATGATCCCGAGAAGTCGGAGAATATGCGCAAGTCCATCCGCGTGTATTCCGGTTCCTCCAACCGTCCCCTCGCTCAGAAGATTGCTGAGTACCTTGGGGTCGAGCTTTCGGGCCTTACGCTAAAGCAGTTCGCCAACGGTGAGATTTACGCCCGCTACGACGAGACCGTCCGCGGCGCCGACGTCTTCCTGATTCAGTCCGTGGCCGGCGGCAACGTCAACGACATGCTCATGGAGCTGCTCATCGCCACCGACGCTGCCAAGCGCGCATCCGCCCGCTCCATCACTGCCGTTATCACCCACTACGGCTATGCCCGCCAGGACCGCAAGGCCGGCCCGCGCGAGCCCATCACCGCCCGCCTCGTCGCCAACCTGCTCGAGCGCGCCGGCGTCAACCGCATCATCACCCTCGACCTGCACCAGGGCCAGATCCAGGGCTTCTTCGATATCCCGGTCAACCACCTGTCCGCACTGCCGCTGTTTGGCCAGTACTACAACGACATGCACTTCGACACCGACAACCTGGTTGTCGTCTCCCCCGACGTGGGTCGTGCCAAGGCCGCCAAGAAGCTGTCCGACATGCTCGGCTGCGACCTGGCCATCGCCCACAAGGGCCGTCCGCGCCACAACGCCGCCGAGGTCATGGGCATCATCGGTGACATCAAGGGCAAGACCTGCGTCATCAACGACGACATGATCGACACCGCTGGCACCCTGTGCGCCAACGTCAAGGAGCTCAAGGCTATGGGCGCTGGCGACATCTACGTCTGCGCCACCCACGGCATCTTCTCCGGTCCGGCCATCGAGCGCCTGAACGACGCCCCGATCGTCGAGTGCGTCGTCACCGACGCCATTCCCGTCGAGGTCGGCGGCAAGATCAAGACCATCTCGGTCGCCGAGGAGTTCGCTCAGGCCATCTCCGCCGTTTACCACGAGGAGCCCGTCTCCACGCTCGTCGGCGGCGACTTCGCGCTGTAGTCGCTCGACCCTCGCATCCCTCCGGAAGCCCCGGACACGCCTGCGGGGTTATCACGCGAACGTCCTCGCCGCTTTGCGGCTGCGGGATGTTCGCTTTGATAACCCCTCCCGGCGTGTCCGGGGCTTCCTGCTGTCTCGGGGCAGCTGTTTTCTGAAATGACTTTGCTGCAACCTTTCCTCGCCTTCGGCGGGCGTGGTAGCCTTTGTCGTTGATTGAACTTTTTTACGTAACGGAGGACAAACATGGCAGCTGCACAGCCGCTTAAGATTCGCATGGTTGCCGGACTTGGCAACCCAGGCGAGGAATATGCCGAGACCCGCCACAACGCTGGCTTCAAAGCGATCGACGAGCTGGCCCGTCAGGCCGGCGTCACGTACTGGAAAAACCAGGCCGGCGCCGAGGTCGCGCTCATCAACATCAACGACCCCGAGGAAGAGGGCGGCAAGCGCCAGATTGTGCTGGTCAAGCCGCAGTCGTACATGAATACCTCGGGCGGCCCCATCTCCAAGCTCTGCCGCGAGTACAAGATCAAGGCCGAGGAACTGCTCGTAATCCACGACGAGCTCGATATTCCCGCCGGCGACGTGCGTGTTAAGGTGGGCGGCGGCCATGCCGGTCACAACGGCCTGCGTTCCATCATCGACAAGATGGGCAGCCGCGACTTCAGTCGCATCCGCACCGGCATCGGCAACCCTCCCGGCAAGATGGCCGTCGCCGACTACGTGCTTAAGCAGCTGCGCGCCCGCGAGGCCGAGGACTTCCAGGACACCTGCGCCCGCGCCGCAGACGCCGCGGGTCTCGCCATCGTGCACGGCGTGATCTATGCCCGCGACCACGTCAACGGCGCCGCTTCCGCCAACGGCAAGCACTAAAACCTACCAAAAAAGGGCAGGTTTATTTTGGCGGGTTATATCTGTGCAAACGCTGCAGTCGGCACATCGCAATAAACCGCGCGCCGCCATACGCACATAGCACCCCAAAGGGGGCCGGCCTCATCACAACCCGAGGCCGGCCCCTTTGCCGTTTTACCCGATAAAACTGACCAAAATAAACCTGCCCCTGTTTGGTAGGCCAAAGTGGATAAACCCTGGTTGATTTCCGATCTCAGCCGAACACATTGAGCTGATGGCTCGCTCCCGCAGTTAGCCGAACGCCCCCGCGGCCCCTCCTGGGGTCCGGGGGCGCCGTTTTCCCAGTTGAAGGGACGG
>CABUTH010000057.1 GCA_902494465.1 uncultured Collinsella sp. | reverse complement strand
TGCTGCTGCAGTACACCCATGAGGTTAAATGCGACCCGACGCGAGGCCCCGTGCGGATTATCGAGGCCGATCGCGCCATTGGGCGCGAGGTGTTTATGCAGCTCGAGGTGGTTACCGAAGAACTCAAAGACAAACCGCATTCCCTTATCGCGATTGATAATGTGCCAAACCTCGATCAGCACGATACCGAAGACCTCATCGACAGGATTCGCGGCCTGCGCGCTATGGGGGTAGGGGTCTTTATCTCCTGTCGTCCTTCAAATCGTCAGCTGATTCATGGGCTGGGCGATTCGGTCAAGATCAATGCGCAGATGCTCAAGGTGCATGCCTATGAGTATTCGGCGTGGGCATCGGCGTTTTCGATCAGCACATCGCTCGACTTCTATCAGCTCACGCAGGGCGTGCCCGAGCTCGTTTCGGCATTGCAGACGGGTCTGTATGGCCAAGGCGACGTAGCCGGTCTGCTCGAAAACGAGGTTGTCAACGTATATGGCGCGGCACTTGTCGATCTGGCTTCGCTCGACAATAATGTGCTGTTTTGCGTGGCATGCCTCATGGTTTTGATGGGCGAGGGCAATATCGCAGAACTCGAGGCTTGCGGGGTGAGGCTGTCGATGGTCGACCAGTCCTACTTTGTACGCGACTACCCGATCTTTGGCTTGGATCCCGCCGAGCGGAGTTTTACGTGTCTGGGCACGGAGGATAACGGACGCTTGCGTTTGCGTAAGTTGGTGGCCGAGGTTCGCCCCGAACTTGTTCCGAGGGCGGCCCGGATTTTGCTTAAGGCGGGCCGATGCGATGCGGCGATGGGCCTGGCGGACGCCTTTTTGGACCGTGAGGCGGTCCTTGAACTTGCTGGGCAGTATGGGGTCGATCTGGCTCTGACGGGGCACGGGGCCGATATCTGCCGAGCGGCGCTGGGCACGATCGATGCCGACGATCCGGCTCCAGAGCCAACGCCTGCCGAGGCGCTTGGCGTATATCTGGCAGCGGTCAGCGTGTCCAATACAAAGCTCGCCCGCTATATGGCATCGGTCATCGAGCGCGGGGGCGAACGGGCGGCCTGCGAAATAGACCCTGTTTCATGGAGGGTGGCCCAGACACTGACGGCTGTCTGCTATGGGGACAACGGACTTGGGCTCCCTACGAACCTGGCCGTGCCAGAAATCGAGACATCCCATACCGCACTCGATATGTTGTCTGCGCATATCGAGGTCAAGCGCTGTCTGACCGAGCGGGGAGATGACGGCGGCGTTTTACAGCAGCTCAAAACGAGCAAGGCCTATGACTGCGAGCTCGACATCGCGGGGATTGTTATACGGGCCGACAGCATGCTGGTGGAGCTCTTTGACGGGTCATTTTCGGGAACCGACGAGCGCGACGACGAGATGACGGTGGTGCGGGAGGCGCTCGATGTACGCGGGCTTAAGGCGATGGCTATCTGGGTGCGTATGGTGTTGGCGGCACGGCGGCTCCTTTCCGGCTTGCCGGTAACCGACGATGCGGCGTTCAACGAGCTCGATCGTTTTGCCGTGCGCATGCGCGACAACCAGATTCAGCTGTTTGGCCTGTTGCTAGAAGGCTGGCAGTCGCTGGCAGAGGGACGGCCGGTTAATGCAAAGTTCCGTGCGGTCCAAGTGCTCAAACTTGCCGAGGAGTCGATTGCGTACATGCGCGATAACGCATTGCTGCTGGAGCGCGCGGCATATCTGCGTAACACCTCGATGGTTTCGGTGCGCGAGGAAGCGGAGTTGCTCGATATAAGCCAGACGCAGGTTGGTGGCGCAGAAGCCTGGATGGTGGCGCTGCATTTGGCCTGTGCGGGCCGAGACAGCGACCTTGCGGCCTGGATGTCCATGAATCGTGCGGGGATTCTAGAGCCATCGTATCGGCTCTTTGCGCGCCTTGCCATGCATTGTCTGGGCGAGCCGGCGGCCAGGATACGCAAGAAGCTTCCCGTGCGCGAGCTGTCGCGGTACTCGCTGCGCGACGATTTGGAAGGGGAGGGCGAGCGCCTGTTCCAGGCCGGCGAGGTTGAAGCCGTTGATACCATCGACCATATCGAGATTCGCATGTTTGGTGCGTTTCGCGCCGAGCGCGACGGGTTTCCCATCACGGACAAAATGTGGCGCCGCAAGAAGGCGGCGACACTTGCCGAGCGGCTTGCGCTGGGCATGGATGCGCTCGTCGATCGTGAGACGCTGGCCATGGAGCTGTGGCCCCATGCCGAGTTCAATAGCGCCCGCAATAACCTGTACTCGACGATATCGCGCTTGCGGTCGGCTTTGGGGCCGACGCCGGATGGCAAGTCGTGTGTGCTCATCCAAAATGAATGCATCGGACTCAACGGCGACTACGTCAAGACCGATGTACGGCTGTTTGACCAGATAAGCCGCGAGGTTTTGGGAAATCGCACGGGTGCGCGCGGACCCCATTTAGTTGAGCTGTGCCTTAAGATTGAGCAGCTTTATGCCGGACCGCTGTATGTTCCCAATGGCTGTAATCCCACCTACTTTTTGCGCATGCGACGCATTATGCAGTCAAAGTACATCGATTGCATGATTAAGGGAGCAAATGCCGCTCTAGAAGAAAACGATCTGCAGTCGGCGATTTGGCTGGCGGAGTCGGGGCTTCGACAGGAAACGGCGCGTGAGGATATGGTGCGCTGCGCCATGCGCGTCTACAGTGCGGCGGGGCGGCGGCGCGATATCGTCGAGCTGTACAGCGGGCATATGCACCATCTGAGGGAGCAGGTCAATGGCGTGCCCGAGCCCGAGACGCGGCGTCTATACGAGCGCTTGGTGGAGGGGCGGCTCAATCGCGTGTTGGTCGAGCGATAAAAAACGGGCGCCCGAAGTACTTGGGCGCCCGTAAGCTTGCTATATGTTGGCTCGCCGGATCATTGGCTCTTAGACGAGCTTGATCTTCTCGATGTCCTTGCGCGAGGACTCGCGATACAGTGAGAACTTGCGGCCGATAACCTGGACGACCTCGGCGTGGCAGCGCTCAGCGAGCTCTTCGGCGGCCTCGCGGGCGGAAAGGCTGGAGCCATCGAGCACGGAGCACTTAACGAGCTCGTGCTTCTCCAGGTAGGCGACCGTCTGCTCGACGGTGCCCTCGTTGACGTCGGACTTGCCGATGATGATGGCGGGGTTGAGGTGATGGGCCATGCTGCGAAGCTGCTTGACCTGGGCTCCTGTCAGTGCCATGGGTTCTCGCTTTCTATGTATGGGGCGCCCCGCGACGGGGCCTTAATCTACGTGAGCTGTCCCACGATAGCGCAGGAACGGCGCGGTGTGGAGCGCGTTTGCCCAGTTCAAAAAGAATGCGGATGCCGAGTGAGTGGGCAGTGCGGGCTGCGAACAGGCTATGAGCTGGGCGCAGAGACCGGCTCCCATGCAATAAACGCCCAACGGACCTTGCGGACGTGGTCGAGCATGTAGCGTCCCTGCGGTACGCCCTTGGAGCCTGGCTCGCCGGCACGGGGATTCTCAATCATGTGTTGAGCGATGTAGTCGCGCAGGCGGTCGATCTTATCCTCGTTGCCATGCTCGAGCATACGGGAAAAATCTGCTACGCCCGCCTCAAGGCTATCGAAGGTGTCGCGACGGGGCGATTCAAAGTACGTAACCTGCGGCAACGCACCCATCTGAATGAGGATGTTGAAGGCGTACACAAAGCCATTACTGCAGGTAACCGAGGCACCGATAGCGTTCATCAAGTGCAGATCATAGCGCGGGCTGGAGTTGGCGACCATCGTGACAGCACAACGCCGACGAGCCGTACGATCAAGCTTGGCAAGCGCACCTTTTAGATTGGTCGTCGTAACCGACCGACTGGCAAAGGCCACATCCACTGCTTTCGCGACCGGTCCAACCAAATCCCAATCATCATCCCAAGCAAGCTCAAGCGGTGTAATGCGATCCTCGAGCCCATAGTACTCAATGCCAGCATCAAGCGTGCCCAACATAGCAGGGGAAAAGTCGGCAGCAATCACAGGATGCCCAGCCTGAGCAAGCGGAATAGCAATCGACCCAGCCCCACACCCCATATCAAGCACAGATTCACCAGGCTTTAACGCCAACAGCTTCATAAAGTCCCGGGCATACGGAGCAGTCTCAAGCGGCCGAAAATGCCGAGCCCTTTTATCCCACTCAAAAGAATCATCAGCCCGCCGCCGACCAGCCTGCAGGCGCATCCATTCGCCATTCCAATCAGCGGAAAGAAGCTCAGAGCGAGCGTCCCCATCAACCACGGGCTAACCTCCTAGCAACAAAAAAGCGACTCCTCCCAAAAGAAGAGCCGCAACCAGCATATATCAGAAAAAGAACCGTTCCAACGCCAAATCGCCGCACCAGCCAAGTGGTGCAGGAGCGAAGCAACTGCAACCGGGATAGAACCCAACTGAGGTCCCGTTGTGCGGGAGCCCCGGGGAGGGCAAATATATAAGGTCGATCGCGAGTTCCGCACGAGCCGGAGAGCACTTAATGTGCTCTCCGTGCGAGTCAGGACTGTCCGAGCAGGCGACCTTATATATTTGCCCTCCCCGGGGCTCCTCGCCCGAACCCCTCAGCTAGTTCTTCAGCGAGTTCAGCGGCGCCGGGAAGCGTCCACCGCGGTGGGCAAGCACGGTGCCGGCGTTGGGGTTCACCGGCATGATGGGCGCACGGCCGAACAAGCCACCGTACTCGACGCAGTCGCCCACGCCCTTGCCGATGGCAGGAATCACGCGGACGGCCGTGGTCTTGTTGTTGATGACGCCGATGGCCATCTCGTCGGCGATGATGCCGGCGATGGTCTCGACCGGGGTGTCGCCGGGGATGGCGATCATGTCCAGGCCAACGGAGCACACGCAGGTCATAGCCTCGAGCTTCTCGAGCGAAAGCGCACCGGCCTCGACGGCGGCGATCATGCCGGCATCCTCGGACACGGGGATAAAGGCGCCGGAGAGACCGCCCACGCTGGAGCTGGCCATGACGCCGCCCTTCTTGACGGCATCGTTGAGCATGGCGAGCGCGCAGGTCGTGCCCGGGCCACCGCAGGTGCCAACACCGATGATCTCGAGGATGCGTGCGACGGAGTCGCCGATGGCGGGCGTGGGAGCCAGCGACAGGTCGACAATGCCCTTCTCGACACCCAGGCGATGGGCGGCCTCGCGGCTCATGAGCTCGCCGGCACGGGTGATCTTAAAGGCGGTCTGCTTGATCTTCTCGGCGACTTCCATCATCGATGCGGAATCGGGCAGCGTCTCCAGGGCTGCGGCCATAACGCCGGGGCCCGAGACGCCTACGTTGATGACGGCGTCGGCCTCGCCACCGCCGTGGACGGCGCCCGCCATAAACGGGGAGTCCTCGACCATGTTGGCAAAGCAGACAAACTTGGAGGCGCCAACGGAATCCTCATCTGCCGTAAGCTTGGCGGCATCGATGATGGTCTGAGCCGCCATGAGCACGGCATCCATGTTGATGCCGGCGCGCAGGCTGGCGACGTTGACGCTGGAGCAGACGCGGCTCGTGGTGGCGAGCGCCTGGGGGATGGACTGGATGACGCGGCGGTCGGCGTCGCCGATGCCCTTCTGGACGAGTGCGGAGAAGCCGCCCAGGTAATCGATACCGAGCGTCTCTGCCGCGCGGTCGAGGGCATGCGCGATAGGGGTGAGGTCCTCATCCTTGCAGCACGCGGCGATCTGCGCCACCGGGGTGACGGAAACGCGCTTGTTGACGATGGGGATACCGTACTCGCGCTCGAGGTTCTCGGCGGTCTCGACCAGATGCTCAGCCGTGTGCGTCACGTGGTCGTAGATCTTCGTGCACATGCGGTCGAGGTTCTCGTCGCCGCAACCCATGAGCGAAACACCCATGGTGATGGTCCTGATGTCGAGGTTCTGCTCCTCAACCATGCCGCGGGTTTCCGCGATTTCTGCGGGCGTGATCGCCATCCTTGCGCTCCTATCTGCCAAAACGAGCATAGTCTTATCTATTCTAACGTGCCGCACGTGCCAAGTGGCGCATGCGGCACGTTTTGGTGCTCGGTTGTTTCCGTTGTGTTACTGCCCAAAGACCTCTTCGGCGATACGAGCGCTTTCGGCGGCATCCTTGGCGTAGTAGTCCGCGCCGATCTGCTTGGCGTATTCGGGGGTGAGTACGGCGCCGCCTACGATGATCTTGACGCCCGGAACCTCGGTATGGAGCAACTTGATGGTCTCTTCCATGGCGACGACCGTGGTAGTCATAAGCGCCGAGAGGCCGACGAGTTTGATATCGCGCTCCTTGACGGTCTTGAGTACCTCCTGCGGATCGACGTCGCGGCCCAGGTCAAAGACGGTATAGCCGTAGTTGTCGAGCAGCATCTTGACGATGTTCTTGCCAATGTCGTGGATGTCGCCCTTGACGGTGGCCACGCAGATCTTGCCCTTGTCGGCGATCTCGCCGGCGGGCATCAGGCGCTTGATGGTGTCGAAGCCCACACGCGCTGCCTCGGCCGAGGCCATAAGCTGCGGCAAGAAGAACTTGCCCTGGTCAAAGAGAACGCCAACCTCGTCGAGGGCGGGGATAAAGTGATTGTTGATGAGGTCCATGGCGTCGTGGTCTGCCAGCAGACGCTCGGTCTCGGCAGCGATCTCGCCTTTGCGGCCCGAGACGACCATGCGACGAATCGGGTCGTCGTTGCCGTCGGTGCCGGGGGCGCTTGCGGCAGGTGCGGCGTCGCTCGATGCTGCCTGAGCTGCCGCCGGGTTCGCGGCGATCTTGTACGGATCGGTCCAGCCGGCGTAACGCTCGATGTATCCGGTCGAGCCCTCGTCCTCAACGCTCAGGACGCGATAGCTGTAGACGGTATCCATAAAGCGCTTGGAGCCCGGGTTCATGATGGGGGCATCAAGACCTGCGCCAAAAGCGGCAGCCAAAAAGACCGAGCCCAGCAGCGGGCGAGCGGGCAGGCCAAAGCTGATGTTCGACACGCCGAGCGCGCATTTGACGCCCAGACGCTCCTTGCACAGGGACATGGCGTGCAGGATCTGCTCGGCTTGGCGTTGATTGGTCGAGGCGGTCATGACCAGGCAGTCGATGAGAATGCGGTCCGGGCCGATGCCGTAGCGGGCAGCCTCGGCCACGATGCGCTCGGCGATGGCGAAGCGAGCCTCGGCGGTATCGGGGATGCCGCCTTCGTCGAGCGTAAGGCCGACAACGTTGGTGCCGTAGTGGGCGACCAACGGAAAGATCTCATCCATGATCTGCTGCTTGCCATTGACCGAGTTGATGATGGGCTTGCCGGCGTAGCGGCGCACGGCGGCCTCGACGGCTGCGGGGTCGGTGGAGTCGATCTGCAGCGGCAGCAGCGTGGACCCCTGGAGCTGTTCGGTCGCCTGTTGGATGATCTTGACCTCGTCGATCTCGGGCAGGCCCACGTTGACGTCCAGAATGTCGGCGCCCTGTTCCTGCTGGCTGATGCCCTGGCTCACAACGTAGTCCAGGTCGCCGTCGCGCAGGGCCTGCTGCAGGCGCTTTTTGCCGGTGGGGTTGATGCGCTCGCCGATGACGGCGATCTTGTGGCCGTCGCAGGGAAGGTCCACGACCGTTTGAGCGCTCGTGACCGACATGCTGGGCTTGCGGCGGCGCGGGCTGGGCGTGTGGTTATCGATAAGCGTGCGCAAGGCCGCCATGTGCGCCGGCGTGGTGCCGCAGCAGCCGCCCACGACGCTCGCGCCGTCGGCGATCATGCCGGCGACGGCTTCGGCGTATTCGGGGGCCTGGATATCAAAGACGGTATTGCCGTCGTCGTCCACGTGGGGCAGTCCTGCGTTGGCCTGCACCATAACAGGCTTGTCGGTAACGGTGAGCATACGCGCGGCGAGTCCTCGGAGCTCGGCCGGTCCTTGGCTGCAGTTGATGCCCAAAACGTCGGCGCCGATGGCGTCGAGCGTGATGGCGGCAACCTCGGGACTCGTACCCAGGAATGTGCGACCGTCTTCCTCGAAGGTCATGGTGGCAAAGACGGGCAGGTCGGAGTTCTCGCGGCAGGCGAGGACGGCCGCCTTGATCTCGGCCAGGTCGGTCATAGTCTCGATAATAAAGAGGTCCACACCCGCGGCGACGCCTGCGCGCACTTCCTCGGTAAAGAGGTCATAGGCCTCGTCGAAGCTGAGGGTGCCCAGGGGGCGAAGCAGCGCGCCGATGGGGCCGATGTCACCGGCGACGTAGCGGGCGCCGGCCTCGCGGGCACAGGCGACGGCCGCGGCAAAGACGTCTGCCACGGTGGCGGCACCGTCGAGCTTGTGGGCGTTGGCGCCAAAGGTGTTGGCGGTAATCACGTCGCAGCCGGCCTCGACATATTGACGTTGGATATCGGTGATAACCTGGGGTTCCTCAAAGTTGAGCAGCTCGGGCAGGGCGCCCGCCTTCATGCCAGCGGCCTGCAACATGGTGCCCATGCCGCCGTCGAACAGCAGGTGCCCCGTGCCCTCGATGGCGGCGCGCAGGCGATCGTCCGTACTGCGCAGATCGCCGATCGATCGCGTCTTTTACGTGGCACCGTTGCGACGTGCGGCATCAACGGGTGCCGCCAATGCAGTGCCGTCAGAATCATGAGTGATAAGCGGAGTAAACATCGGGGGCTCCTAATGGCTGGAATAGCAGGTGGTGTGGGCGGCGCGGAAGCGGCAGTGTTCGCGCATGCGGCAGATATTGCAGGTGGGGCGGCTCTGGGCGTCGTGGACCTCGCCGTCAAACAGACCGATCACCGCGGTCACGCTTTTGGTGGGCATGAGTAGGCTGGTGGGGGTGACGGTCAGGCCGATGAGCCGCGTGGCGTTGAGCGCATTGACGATCGAGCGCTGGGCCGAGAGCGGGCAGTCGCCATAGCCGGGACTAAAGCGCCAGTTGCCGGCGAGCCCATGAACGGCGGCGTCCGTCTTGACCTGCTGGTCCATTTGCTCAACGGCGGCTTCCACGTAAGCGGAGCACGCGGCGTCGAGCACGGCGCCCTCCAGGGGATGTTGGGCTCCCGTGGTGCGCAGGCGACGCTCGGCGTCCATGCCGAGGGTGCATGCCATGAGCGCGGCAAAGCGGGCATCTTTGAGATGTCGATAGATATCGCGACCTCGCAGCTCAACGTTGGTGCCAACCAGACGGATGCTGGGCTCGCCCTGCTCGTCAACGCCCGTGGCATCGACGGCAAACACGCGTCGCACGCCACGGGGCTCAATGTCCAGTTCCAGACGTTCAACGACAAGCTCAATACGTCGTGATAGTTCGGGCTCAATCTGCTGGCCGCCGTAACCCAGATACCGCAGCATCTCGGCACGGTCGACACGGGGACGGTGCGCGGCATCGATACGGTAAAGCGCCGGCGACGCAAGGTCGGCCGGCACTTCAACAACGGTTATATCGACGTGCGGTTTTTCCATTACCCCAGGCGCTCCATAATGGTCGCGGCGATTGCAGGACGGTTCATAGTGTACAGGTGCAGACCGTCGGCACCGTGCTCCTTAAGGTCGCAAAGCTGACGAGCAGCATAATCTACACCGGCTGCCTGCAGGCTCTCGGGGTCGTTCTCGTACTTGGCGAGGATCTTGATGACGGGGGAGGGCAGCGACGCGCCGCACATAAAGACCATGCGGCTGATCTGCGACTTGCCCATAAACGGCATGATGCCCGCGGTGATGGGCACGGTGATGCCGGCCTTGTCGGCAAGCTCGCGGAAGCGATAGAAGCACTCGTTATCAAAGAAGAGCTGTGTCACAAAGAAGCTCGCGCCGGCGTCTTGCTTTTGCTTGAGGTGCTCGACCGAGAGGTTGAGATCCTCGCAGGCAATGTGGCCTTCGGGGTAGGCTGCGGCGCCCACGCAAAAGCCGGCGTCGACGAGCTCGGGGATGAGGTCGCGGGCGTAGGCGTAGTCGGAGGCGGGCTTGTCGTCCTCGGTCGCGCCAGCGGGAAGATCACCACGCAGGGCCAGGATGTTTTCAACGCCGGCGGTGCGATACTCGTCGATCTTGACGGCGATATCGGCGTGCGAGCGGCCCACACAGGTAAGGTGTGCCACCGAGGGTGTATCGAATTCGCTCGTAATCATATGTGCGATGGGGGCGGTGGTGGCGCCGTTGCCCGAGCCGCCGGCAGAGCAGGTGACCGAG
>CABUTH010000056.1 GCA_902494465.1 uncultured Collinsella sp. | reverse complement strand
GTGCGAATGTGCAGACGCTCGGCGATGGCGCGGACGGCGGCACAGCGGGCAGCCTCGGCCTCTTCCTGCGCCGGCGTAAAGATACGGTTGCGCCCCAGCACCAGGCCAATCACATTACGCGGGCCCAGAGCGTCGACGGCCAGCGCCGCCAGCAGGGACGACGGCAAGTCGCCCTCGAGTGCCACCACAGCACGCGACGCACCGTGGGCTCGGGCGTTGTCGCGCACGGCGAGCACCAGCGCCTGCCACAGCCACTCCTCGGAACGGAACTCGGGCAGTTCGTGATCTTCCAGGGCATCGAGCATCACGCCGCGCTGAATCTCCTGAACCAGCAGGCTCTCCTCAAAACACGGCGCCTGGGCCACCACGCGACCACAGTCGTCGAGCACAAACGAACCGCCGGTATACACCGACTCGTCATAGGCACCGACCGGCGCCATGCAGGCAAACCACACGCTGCGCTTGGATGCGATCTTGCGGTAGGCGCCGCTGCGTACGGCGGCAATGGCGGCAGTCTCGCGGTCGGTCATGTCAAACGCGTTGAATTGGAAATACGCAATGAGGTCAACACCGGTCGGCAACATCTCGAGTTCGCGGTCCAAGTCAAAAATCACGGCAATGCGCACGCCGTCCACGTCGAACACCGGCGGCGCCCAACGCGTGTCGTTGTTCTCACCACGCTGCAGGGCAATGCTCGAACGCGCCGGCACCACATGACCGTCCTTGAGCATCATGTAGTCGAGCAGCGGCTGGCCCTCAAACGAAACCGCCGCGGGCACGATGCAGATCATGTCAAGCTCCTGGATACGCTCGGCGACACCAGTCAAGCCGGCAAGCATGTCGTGCTCAAAGTCGGCAGTGCCCACCAGGCCCCCGGGCATGGCGCCCATAAAGAGCGGAGCCGGAACGCACAGCACGCGCGCCCCGCGCTCGTGGGCCAAACGGGCTTGGTCCTCGATGCGACCGCAAATGCCCTCAATATCACCCAGGCGCATATCGATCTGTGCAAGCGCGAGCTTCATGGCTCAGCCCTTTCCGTCGTAAACCATCGTTGTCGTAGTAAAAGCGCCGGCCGCATAATGCAGTCGGCGCTTGCATGTGCATATGCTAGCTATGATACCCCGAGCGGGGGCGCGCTCCTAGAATGTCGCGGACCACAGCCCGTGCAGGTTGCAGTAGGCATAGACGGTACCGGTCTTGGAACCGCCGGCAAAAAACGTCGCGGGCTTCATGCCGGGCTCAAGGTAATGGACCTCTAAGCGGCCCTCGGCCTCAAGAGCGATCCACTCAATATAGTGCTCGGGCAGGCTGGGGTGCTCGACCGAGCCCACGCGTGCGCGGATCACGTGACCGTCGCGCTCGCTCTCGACGACCGGCACGTGCTTCTCGTGCGCCGCGTCCTCGGTGTTCGCGGTCAGCTCCGTGCAGCCGGCAGGGGTTGCAACGTCGTTGCCAAGGGCGGCAATGAGCTTGCCATTGGGGTCCTTAAAGAATTTCGCCATGATGTTCTCCTTTGCTGATGTGCCAATGTTCTTGATGGTTCTTATGCCCAAAGGCAGACAAACCATCCACGGCATGGCAAATGAACACATAACGGGCGGGGACGATGGGGCAGCGTGTGCCATCGCCCTGGCGGCCCCACCCGAGCTGGTTAGCGACCGTCGCCGCCCAGCAGTGCCAGAACATCTTCGCGGGAAAACAGCGCCGACGAGATGCCGTCGCCGCCGAGCACGCTGTTGACCAGGTCGCGCTTGGACTCCTGCATCTGCATAATGCGTTCCTCGATCGTGTCCTTGGCGATGAGCTTGTACACGGTCACGGTATGCTGCTGGCCAATACGATGCGCGCGGTCGGTCGCTTGGTCCTGCGCGGCCACGTTCCACCACGGGTCGTAGTGAATGACCACGTCGGCCGCCGTCAGGTTAAGGCCCACGCCGCCCGCCTTGAGCGAAATCAAAAAGACCGGAACCTCGCCCGCTTGGAACTGCGCGACCATCTTGGCGCGGCTCTCCTTAGACGAAGCGCCCGTGAGCTTAAGGAAGGCGATGTCCTCCTTGGCCAAGCGCTTACCGATGATATCGAGCATACCCGTAAACTGGCTGAACAACAGGATGCGATGCCCGCCGTCGAGTGCGCCGCGCACGAGCTCCATGCACGTATCGAGCTTGGCGCTCCCCGCCTTGTAATCCTCGTAGTGTAGACGCGGGTCGCAGCAGATCTGGCGCAGCTTGGTGAGCTCGGCGAGCACCTTGAGTTTGTCCTTCTTAAACTCCCCAGCCTCGCGGTGCTGCACCTGCTGGGCGATGCGGTCCTGGTTGGCCAGGTAGAGCTTGCGCTGCTCGCCGGTAAGCTGCGCCATGACGGTGTCCTCGATCTTCTCAGGCAGATCGGCCACCACGTCTTCCTTGACACGGCGCAGCACAAACGGCGACACGAGCGCCTGCAGGCGAGCGGCGCTGTCACCCTCGGCATGCTCGACAGGGCTCTCGAAGCGCTTGGCAAACGACTCGCGCGTCCCCAAAAGGCCCGGCATCAAAAAGTCGAAGATGCTCCAGAGCTCGGACAGGCGGTTTTCGATGGGCGTGCCCGTCAGGGCAAAGCGCACGCCGGCAGGCAGGCGCTTGGCGGCGCGCGCCACCTGCGTGAGCGGGTTTTTAATGTACTGGGCCTCGTCGAGCACCACGCGGGCAAAATCCTGCTCGGCGTACACGTCGATATCGCGCCGCATAAGGTCATACGACGTTACGACCACGTTATGCTCGGCCACGCCGGCAATCTGTACACGACGTTGAGCCTTGGCGCCCACGATGGCGCACACATCGAGCGACGGGGCAAAGCGCTCCAGCTCGGCAGTCCAGTTGTACACAAGCGACGCAGGGCACACCACAAGCGTGGGCTTAGCGTCACCCGCCTCCACGCGCGCCAGGATATGCGCGATCATCTGGAGCGTTTTGCCCAGGCCCATGTCGTCGGCCAAGATGCCGCCAAGGCCCAGGTGTTCGAGCGAGCCGAGCCACTGGTATCCGTCGACCTGGTAGCCACGCAGCGTGGCCTTGAGCGATGCCGGCACCGTAAAGTCCATCTTGCCGAGCGTGTCCAGGCGCTCGACGGTGCGGCGGAACGCGGCGTCGCGATTGGCCTCGAGCGCAGGCGTGCGCGCAAGCATGCTGTCAACGAACAGGGTACTCGACGCGGGAAGCGACACGCCGTCGAGCAGGTCGACAGCATCGACGCCCAAGTCCTCGGCAAGGCCAAACGCGGCACGAGCGCCCTCGTCCAGGCGAACGATGTCGCCAGACGTAAGGCGAGCGAACGTCTGGTGGCGCTTATAAGAATCGAGATAGATGGCAAGGTCGGCCGCCGAAAGCCCGCTCGCACCCAGTTCGACGTCGAGCAGGTTGCTCTTGACGGTCGCACGAACCGAGAGTTTGGGCGCGGGACGCACCGAAATCTGGCGCAGACGGTCGCTGAGCATGACCTCACCCAGCTCGGACAGGGCGGACAGACCCTCGGTCAGCAAGTGGAACAGGCTCTCGTCATCGCGTTCCTCAAACGCCAGGCCGCCCTCGTAAAAGTCGAAATACAGAGCCGCCGTGTCCATAACGCGAAACTCTGCCACCTCGTCGCGCGGTGGCACGCCCGGGCGTTGCTCTTCGAAGGGGCTGCCCGGAGCGCCCAGGCTAAAGAGATCCGCCGACCAGTCGCCGTAGGTAACCGTAATCTTGCAGGTCACGAGCCCATCGTCGACGCCGATTGCCATGGCAAAGCTCGGCTCGGGCGCCACGGTATCGAGCGCAGCGGGCGCGGTAAGGTCGGTATAGTCGCGCAAAATGGGCAGCGCCATACGGCAGAACTCCCCCACCTGCTCGGCGGCAATATGGGCGGGCGTGCGGCACGGCAGCAAGCGCGACAAAAAAGGTGCGGCATGCTGAGCAAATGCAGCGTCGGTACGGCGCGCGCGGCGCGTGTCAACCAAGTAGGCGGCATCGCCCGACGCAAAGCAGTACATATCGGCGGGCAGGCGCAGGTCATAGCTACCACCAGCCGCCGGCGTGATTTTGGCGGCAAGCAGCGGTGGGCGCTTAGCGGACGCCTCGTCCTCCCCTTGCGGAGACAGCTCAACCGCCACGTCGTAGGTGCGATGCGTCGTCGTCCCCCGCGACCAGGCGGGCTCAAAGGAGATGGTCTGGCCGCGCAGCAGGTCCAGCACATATACGATGCTATGCTCGGACAGCGGCAACTGACGCTCGGCAACAAAACCGCCGCGGGCAAAGTCGTACGACGCCGAACGCGAGCTTGTGATGTCATCGAGATAGGCAACTGTCGTCACAACAAGGTTGAGCAGCTTTGTCGACACGTCTTCGAAGGCTTCGGGCGTATGAACAAACGTGAGCTTCTTGCCGTACGAGAAGGTGCCGCCGCGCACGTAGGCATCGGCCATGCCGTCGATGTCCTTGACCACGTAGGAGACCGATCCACAGCGAATGCGGAACTCGAGCGCCCAGCTAAAGCGGTCAGCGAACAGCGGATTGTAGTACGGCACCAACGAGGGCTCCAACGCCGCTTTGGGGGCGTCGGGATCAACGGCACCGGCAAGCTTGCGGCGCATGCTCGCCAGCTCATCCATGCGCGCGTCCGAAAGATCGGAAAGCGCCGCCACAAGGCTCGGGCTCGTGGGGACGGGCGCCGGGAAGGGAAAGTTGGGGTTGACGGCCGGCGCTTTGGGCGCGGTGCGCGCGGGCTGTTTCGGCTGCGCCGTAAACGTGCGAACCGGCGTGCGCAGCCCCTCAACAGGCTCAATGCCGCTGGCGTCCAGGTACGCCAGCGCTGTGGCGATGGCGTGCTTGCACATGCCAGGGTAACGATAGGCAGCGGGGCAATCGCAGTCGTAGTCGATCACCTCGTGCTCGTCCATGTCGAGCGCCACGTGCGTCTTGTACAGGTCGCCGCGCGAGCCGCGCACCGAGCCCTCAACCGTCACGTTTTTGGAGAAGCGCGAGCCGCTGTCCTCAATCGACAGCACGGCACCGTTGAGCATGAGCGAACGTCCCTTCATAAAGGTGCCGCTCAACGCCGCCTCTTTGCGAAGCGCCTGCACAAACGTCCCCTGCGCCATCACTTCCTCCAATCTCGCACGGACCAGCAAGGTCGCCCTTAGATCACCGTCACTCTGCCTTGGTTACCCACGATGGCCTTGGCCTCGGCCAGCAGCGGAATCGAGCGCGCGTTGACCTTGGCCGGCACCTCGGCACGTAGCACGCGCCCGTCCACCTGCTCGATAAAGATCTCCACGCGGTCGCCGCCCGGGTTGGCGGTAAGCACCGTGGCAAGACGCGCCATATTGCCCTGGCTAAAGCGGCTGGTGGGCACCATGACCTCAAACACCTTGGGCTTGTTGCTCTCCTCGTTGAGCTCAAGCGGCACGATCTCCTGCGCGATGATCTGATCGCCGCGGTCCGAGCGCTCGAGCTTGCCCTTAATGCGCACAAACGCGTCGGACAGCTGAGCACCGGTCTCGGGATCGACCTCGCCGTACAGGTACCCCTCGGCCTCTTTATAGGTCTTGGGGAACACGACGACGGTGGCCTCGCCTTCCATGTCCTCGAGCTGCACGATGCCCATGGGGTCGCCGTTTTTGGTCACGCGCTTGGACACGCTCGAGACCATGCCGGCCCACCACAGCGCCTTGCCCTCGGGAATCTCCTGGTTGATGGTGCCGCCCGTGGGGTTCTGCACTTCGTAGCCGGTATCGATCTGCGAGAACGAGAAGTCGCGCGCCTTGGCTAGCGCATACTCAAACGGGCGCAGCGGGTGGTCCGAGACATAGATGCCCAGAACCTCCTTCTCCTGGCTCAGCTTAAGGTGGCGATCCCATTCCTGGCCATCCGGATCGGGCACGCTCACCTCAAAGCCCGAGCCCTCGACGTCGCCGAACATATCGAAGAACGACGTTTGGCCGCTCGCGCGGTCCTTTTGGCGCTTTACCGCGGCATCGATGATGTTCTCGGGGTTGTTCTTGTCCACAAAGTGCATCATCTGGCGACGCGGATACCCCGTGGAGTCGAAGGCGCCTGCCTTGATCAGCGATTCGATTACGCGGCGGTTGGCCTGGCTCGAGTCCACGCGCTCGACAAAGTCGTGCAGCGTCTTAAACGGTCCGCCTGCCTCGCGCTCGGCGATAATCGTCTGCGCCACGCCGGTGCCCACGCCGCGAATGCCGGCCAGACCAAAACGCACGCCCTCCTTGGTAGCCGTGAACTCGGTACCGGACTCGTTGACATCTGGCGAAAGCACGGGGATGCCGTCGTGACGGCATGCCGAGACGTAGTGCACGATCTTGTCGGTCTTGCCCGTATAGGACGTCAGAACGGCCGCCATGTACTCGTGCGGATAGTGCGCCTTGAGCCACGCCGTCTGCATAACCAGGATGGCGTAGCCGGCGGAGTGCGACTTGTTGAAGGCGTAGGACGCGAACTCGAGAACATCGTCCCAAATCTTCTGGGCGACCTCGCGCGTATAGTTGTTCTTGATAGCGCCGTTCATCCAGTGATCGTAGGTGGTCTCGTCCGAGCCATCCTCCCAGTGGAGCACCGTCGACGTGAGCAGCTTGATCTTCTTCTTAGCCACGGGCTTACGGATACGAGAGTCCGATTCGCCCTTGGAGAAGCCGCACATCTCGACGGAGATGAGCATAACCTGCTCCTGGTAGACCATGGTGCCGTAGGTTTCGCCCAGGATGTCGTCCAGACGGGCGTCGTAGGAAACAGCCGGCTCCTTGCCGTTCATACGGTTGATGTAGGACGAGACCATGCCGGCGCCCAGCGGGCCCGGGCGGTACAGGGCGATCAATGCCACGACGTGCTTGTACTCGGTGGGCTTCATGTTCTTGATCGTGGCCGTCATGCCGGCGGACTCGACCTGGAAGACGCCGGCGGTGTGACCGGAGCCCATGAGCTTAAAGATCTCGGGGTCGTCAAAGGGAATCTCTTCCTCTTTGATGTCGATGCCGAAGTTCTTTTTGATGTTTGCCTTGGCCTTGGAGATAACCGTCAGCGTGCGCAAGCCCAGGAAGTCCATCTTGAGCAGGCCCATGTCGGCGACGGTATGGCCCTCGTACTGGGTAATCTCGACGCCGCCCTTGGTGTCGAGCTTGGTGGGCACGTGCTCGTTGACGGGGTCGCGGCAGATCAGAACGGCGCACGCGTGCACGCCCTCGCCACGGGTAAGGCCCTCAATCGAGAGCGCCGTGTCGATGATGCGGCGGGCGTCGTCGTCCTTTTTATATGCCTCGGCAAAATCGGGGTTAAACAGATCCTCTTTGCCGGGTTGCTTTTCGAGCACCTGCTTGAGCTTGACCTTGGGGTCGCTCGAGACCATCTTGGACAGGCGCTGGCCCATGTAGACCGGGTAGTCCAGGACGCGCGCGGCGTCGTTGATGGCCTGCTTAGCCTTGATGGTCGAGTAGGTGATGACGTGGGTGACCTTCTCGGGGCCGTAGAGCTGGCGAACGTGCTCCACGACCTCGAGGCGCCGCTCATCGTCGAAGTCCATATCGATATCGGGCATCTCGGTACGCTGCGGCGACAGGAACCTCTCGAACATCAGACCGTTCTCGAGCGGATCGAACGCAGTGATGTTCATGGCGTAGGCGACGATAGCGCCGGCGGCCGAGCCACGGCCGGGGCCGACGCCGATGCCGTTGTCCTTGGCCCATTGCACGTACTCGGCGACGATGAGGAAGTAGGCGGCAAAGCCCTTGTCGCAAATGACCTTGTATTCGTACTCAAAGCGCTCTTTGATGTTGACGCCACCGATCTCGCGCGTGGCCCAGTCGTCACCATAGTGCTGGCGCAGGCCCTTCTCGCACTCGCGGCGGAACTGGCTCTCGTGCGTCTCGCCGGGATCGAGCAACGGGAAGCGCGGCAGGATGATAGAGTCCCAGTCCAGCTCCACGTAGCACTTGTCGGCGATCTCGAGCGTGTTGTCGCAGGCCTCGGGGCAATACGGGAACATCGCCCGCATCTCCTCCTCGGTCTTCATATAAAACTCCGAGCCGGTCATGCGCATGCGGTTGGGGTCGTCGACCTTGGCGTTCATGCCAATGCACATGATGACGTCCTGCACCGGCGCATCCTCGCGGCGCAGGTAGTGGAAGTCGTTGGTGGCGATAACCTTGACGCCCACCTGCTTGGCGATATCGATGAGCGTACGGTCCATCTGCTCGTCGGTCAGGCCATTGTCGGTAGTGATGCCGTGTTCCTGGATCTCGATGTAAAAGTCGCCGGGTTCGAAGGTATCGCGGAAGGTCTCGGCCCACTTGATGGCGCCCTCCATGTCACCGCGATCGATGTATTTGGGGATGATGCCCGCGATGCAGGCGCTCGTGCAGATCATGCCCTTGGCATGGCGGCGCAGGTTGTCGAGCGTCACGCGGGGCTTGTAGTAAAAGCCCTGCACGGCGGCCTCGGAAACCGTCTGCATCAGGTTGACGTATCCCTCCTGGTCCTTGGCCAGAAGGATCATGTGGTAGAGTTCGGGCTTATGGTCGCGGGCAAGCGTCTCGTCCGGCGTAAAGTAGACCTCGCAGCCAAAGATGGGCTTGATGACCAGAGGCGGCTTGAGCTCGTCGATGTTGCCCTTCTCGTCCCACATGGCCATGTCCTTGACGTACTGGGCATGCTCGCGCGGGTTTTCCTCAGGATCGGGCTCCACCAGCTCGTCGCGGCGGTCCTTTTCCAAGAAGGCCTTGTCGTGACTCCAGGTTTTGTACTCGGGCGTGTTGTGGTTAACGGCGTCGCAGGCCAGCGCCAGGTCGGGCACGCCATACATGTAGCCGTGGTCGGTAATGGCGACGGCGGGCATGCCCAGCTCTACGGCGCGGTTGACCATATCCTGGATACGGGTTGCGCCGTCGAGCATGGAGAAGACGGTGTGATTGTGCAGATGGACGAATGCCATGTGATGAGCTCCGATGCGGGTTCGTGTTCTGACTGAACGATTTTACCGCACGGCACGGACGGCACCCGAACCTAGCCAAACCCACACGGGTAGTCTTTTTGGGACCTTCAAAAAGGGGAATGAGTGCATCCAGATATATCGAGTATTACTGGAACCCCAGCGATGCGCGGAATGATTTGTGACGAATAGTCATGTCCATCAAGAAGGCTCGACGCTTCGGATAGCTCGTCAATCGATATATCAATTCTTGGAGACCTGTATTCCTACCATTTTTAATGAAACAACGGCGGTAATTGCTATCGCGATTGCACCAATAATACCGAGCGCTATCTGAATGGGATATAACCCCAACACATGTCCAAATATGGAGAAAAACATTGCGGAAAAGAGAGCCCTTACCAGAGACGCGACGGAAAGGATCGTCGCGCGAAGATCGTCCGCTATCGCGTCTTGGATTAAGTTTTCCGAAGTGATATACACCACTTCTGGGAGAAAACAAAGCACCATGCTAAGGCCAAACAAACACAGCGGATTTGAAGCGAACCACGGAAGAATTATGAAAAGGCCAGCCTCGATTAACATCGAGCCGAGCATGGTATTTCTTTTCCCGAAACGCGATGAGAAGAAATCTGCTGCAATGTAGGCCATCGCATTTACTGCATAGGATGCACCGAAAAAGATTCCTATTATGGAGACGGGAGCATCAAATGCGTCGAACACCAACTGATTCAAGTTGTAATAACTCCCATAGAATCCATCGAGCATGCTTGTGCCGATTAGAAGAAGCAATACCGCAAAAGCGGATTCTCCAATGCACCAGGTTTCGCGTCTGAAGATCTTGGCTACGTCAAACCTTTCCTCCCCAGAGTTTTTGGAATGGGTCGCTTCCATCCTCTCAATGGGATACAGAAGGAAAAGCTGCAGAAGATAGAAAACGGAAACGCATACGTAGAGTGCACTCCAAGATACCTGGGCAATGAATGATCCAAGTACGATTGCCACTCCCGTCGCGATTGATTGCGCGGCAAGCAGCTGAGCGTTGATGGTGAGGAAGCGCTCTCCTTGACCGGCATTTCGGGCAATTTCATATAAAAGTGCTTGTTCGGATCCCGATTGAAGGGAGTAGGCGAGTGCCTCAACAAGGGAAAGCACGACAAGAAAGGGACCTGAGAGCAACAGCATGCCAGCCGTATGGAAGAAAAGCAGCAGCACGCCCATTTGAATCG
>CABUTH010000055.1 GCA_902494465.1 uncultured Collinsella sp. | reverse complement strand
GTTTTGGCCCCCCGCCTGCGGCCCGGGCCCTTTTGGCCCCGGGCCGCTGTCAGCGCGCCTAGCGCTTACGGATACCCCAGACTAGGGCTCCGACGCCGGCCATGGCTATGACGAATGCCATGAGCAGTGCGGCGGCCTGCTGGTCACCCGTGGTGGGCAGGAAGCCCTTAACCGTCTTGACGATATTCGTCACGGTCTTGGGCGTGCCGGGATCGGGCGTCGGCACGGGCGTCTCGGGCTTCTTGTACGTGTTGTTGAACACGATGCCCTCGACACTCTTGTCGCCCTTGGTAAAGGCAACGCTCGCCTTGAGGTTGCCCTCGCCGTCGTCGACCACGTTGACGGTCGCGGAAAAGACGGACTTGTCGTAGGTCATACCGGCCTCGTCGCCCTTGACCTCACTGATGGTGCAGACGTACGTACCAGGCTCGTCGTACTCGAACTTGTCGAAGCTGATCTTGCCGTCGGCATCGTTGGTGACGGTGGACTCGGCGTCCTCGCCAACGAGCTTAAAGCTAAACTCGTCCTTCTTGAGCTCGCGTCCCTCGAGCACCTTGACCGCGCCGATGGAGACCTGCGTAGGCATGGCGTGATACTTGTTGGTAAAGCCAGCCGACTCGGTAGTTCCCTCGAGCTTGTGCGTCGCGGTCAGCGTGCCGTCGCCGTTGTCGGAGACGGTGGTCACGACGGTGTAGGTCGTACCGTCATAGGTGACGCCCTTGTACAGGCCGAGCGCGTTGGGGCAAGCCTCGCGCAGCGTGTACGTGTGCGTACCGGGCGCCTCGTAGCGGATCGGGCTCAGCGTAACGTTACCGTTGGCGTCGTTGGTGCCGCTGGCGACGACCACGCCGTCCTCGAGCAGCTCAAACGTGAACTCACCAGCTGCAAGGTCGCGTCCGGTCAGACGCTTAACCGTCTTGACCTGATCGGTCACGGAAGAGTCGGCGGGCACCACGCTGTACGTGTTGGTGAACGTGAAGTCCGCACCGTCGTCGCCGTTGCGCACGACACTCAGATGTCCGGCACCGTCGTCAGTCATGGTGTAGGAAACCTTGCGCGTGGCGTTGGTGTCGTTGGTCACGCCAGGGGCGCTACCGGACTCGGCCACCGTGTAGGTAAAGGTGTGCGAGCGCGGAGCGGTGGGGGCTGCGGGCTCGGACTCGTCGGTGTCGGCAGCGTCGCCGTCAGCGGCGTCGGTGTTAACCTCGACCTCATCGGTGTTGGCTTCGGCGTCGCTCAATGCGTCGTCAGAAGCATCGGTCGTCACGCCCAAGGCGCGGTTGAGGTCCTCAAGCGCAAAGTGGATCTTGCCAAAGTCCACGTTGCCGGCCGCGTCGTTGGTTGCGGTCGCGCGCTCGGGCATCGGGGCGCCCGCCTCATCGGCAGTCACGGTAAAGGTGAACTTGCCCGCAATGTCTGCCGGGGTCAGGCCCTCGGCAGCCTGGAGCTTCTTGGTGCCGGCGAGCGCGGCGTCAACGGCATCGGCGCCGTAGACGTTCTCGAACACAGGCTCGACGCCACCGTAGTCAGGCTTTGCCGTCAGGGTACCGTCGCCGTTGTCGACGACGATGACCTTAAAGCTAAAGCTCGACTTCGCGGCGGTAATGCCCTGGTCGGCCAGCAAGTTCGTGTACTCAAAGGCCGTGTAGTTGATAGTCCACGCAAGCTTGCCGTCCGTGTCGGTGCGGATGGCGCGCCCGGTGCTTACCAGGTCAGCGAGCATCTTGGTGTCGTAATGCAGCGTGCCAAAGCTCACCTGGCCGTTATAGTTGAACGCCGGCGTGCCACTGATGGCTTCCGTCTCGCCCGCATAGGCGATGCCAAAGTAGAACTCACCGTTAACCATCGGACGTCCGGTCAGGGTCTTGGTGGCGACAATCTGTGCGTAAACGCCCGGGCTATCGGTCGATGCGCTATAGCTGTTTTCGAACGGGACCAGAGCGCTCTCAACCTTGTTCTCGCCGCTCTAGTGGATCGTCTCGTGCGTGCCCTCGGGACCGCCGGAGACGGTCGTCGTAGCGGTAAGCGTGCCGGCACCATCGTCGGCGATGGCAATCTTCACGGTACGGGCAGCATCGTCGTAGGTGTAGCCGGGCTTGCCGTCGTTCTTCTCGGCCACGGTATATTTGAAGGTCTTGCCGGCGTCAGCCTGCGTAAACTTGACCTCATGGCCCGCCAGAATGTCAATCAGACCGACCGTTGCCTCTGCCGTCGCAGGGGATTTGAAAGTGTTGGCCCCGGGCAGCAGACCAAGTGCGTTGGCCGAAGCCTCGTCGGCGGGCGTCACGGTAAAGGTGAACTGGCCCTCGGTCATGGGACGTCCGGAGAGGCTCTTGCTGAGCTTGAGGCCGCCGGCCGCGGCGTAATCGAGCTCAGTGCGGTACGTGTTGGTAAAACGTCCGCTTTCCTTCTTGGTGACGTTGGCGGTCAGGACGCCCTCGCCGTTCTCGGTCACGGTCACTTCGGCGGTCGCGACATGTCCGTCATACGTCATGCCTGCCGCATTGCCCGCGTTCTCGCGGATCTCATACTTGTAGGTTCCGGCAGCCGTGTAGCGGATCTTGCCGAAGTTGATGGCGGCGATGCCGTCCTTCGCGTCCTTCTTGCTCACGCTCACGGTTGCGGGGTCGGGCAGCGGGGTGCCCTCGGCGGCGGTAATGGTAAAGCTGAACTCATCGGAGTCCGTCCAAGCGCGACCATCGACAGCCTTGCTCAGGCCAAAGTCGAGCTCTGCATCGAGCGGGGTCACGCTATAGGTGTTCTTGAAGGTCGCAGCCGTGGCGTCCTTCAGGACATGCTCGGCCTTGAGTGTGCCGTCGCCGTTATCGGTGATGGTCGTCACGATGGTGAACTTGGCATCACTGTATTTGACGCCCTTGCTGGTGGTTCCGCCGTTGGCCTCGCGCAGCGTGTAGGTGTGCGCTCCGGCCTTGTCGTACTTCACGGGGCTCATCGTAATCGTGCCGTCGGCGGCGTTCTTGCCGGTGGCGACGACCTTGTCGCCCTCGACGAGCTCGAAGGAGAACTCGCCTTCCTTGAGGTCGCGCCCGGTCAGGACCTTGTTCGCCTTGATCTCGTCGGTGACGCTGAACTCGTCAGGATTCGGCTTGTAGCTGTTGTTGAACTTCGCCTCGTCGTCGCCCTTCAGCTCATGCTTTGCCACGAGCTCGCCCCTACCGTTGTCGGTGATGGTCGTCTCGATGGTGTAGGTCTTACCGTCGTAAGTGATGCCATTGACGGCGTCGCTCGGGACCTCGCGCAGCGTGTAGGCGTGCTTGCCAGCAGCAGTGTACTCGATGGGGCTCATCGTGATCTTGCCTTCGGCATTGTTGGTGCCGGTGGCGACGACCTCGTCGCCCTCGACGAGCTCGAAGGAGAACTCGCCTTCCTTGAGGTCGCGGCCAGTCAGGGACTTGGTCGCCTTAATCTGATCAGTGACGCTGGAGCTCTTGGGGGTCACCGTGTAGGTGTTCTCGAAGATCGCCTCGTCGGCGTTCTGCAGCTTGTGCTCCATGCTGAGGGTGCCGTCGCCGTTGTCCTTGACGATGGTCACGATAGTGTACTCGGCGGTGCTGTAGGTAATGCCGTTTTCGGTGGTGCTGGCCTTGGTCTCGCGCAGCGTGTAGGTGTGCTCGCCAGCCGCGGTGTAGGTGACGGAATCCATCACGATCTTGCCGTCGGCATTGTTGGTGCCGGTGGAGACCACGCTATTGCCCTCGACGAGCTCGAAACGGAACTCGCCGGCCTTGAGGTCGCGCCCGTCCAGGGACTTGGCCGCGGTGATCTGGTCGGTGACGCTGGACTCCTTGGAGCCAGGCTTATAGGAGTTGCTGAACTTCGCCTCGTCGGCGTCCTTCAGGACATGCTTCGCCTCGAGCGTGCCGTCGCCCTTGTCGGTGATGGTGGTCTCGATGGTGTACTTGGCATCGCTGTAAGTGATACCGCCGGCGCTGCCCTTGACCTCGCGCAGCGTGTAGGTATGCTTGCCGGCCTTATCGTACTTCACGGAGTTCATCGTGATCGTGCCGTCGGCAGCGTTGGTGCCGGTGGCGACGACCTCGTCGCCCTCGACGAGCTCGAAGGAGAACTCGCCCTCCTTGAGGTCGCGGCCGTCCAGAACCTTGGTCGCGGTGATCTGGTCGGTGACGCTGGAGCTAGACGGCGTCAGGTTGTAGGAATTCTTAAACTCGGCGGTCTCGGCGCCCTGCAGCTTGTGCGCAGCGCCGAGCGTACCGTCACCGTTGTCGGTGATGGTGGTCACGATGGTATAGGTCTTGCCGTCGTAGGAGATGCCGTTGCTGGTGGTTCCGCCGTTGACCTCGCGCAGCGTATAGGTGTGCTCGCCAGCAGCGGTGTACCCGATGCCAGTCATCGTAATCTTGCCGCGAGCGTCGTTGGTGCCGGTAGCGACGACATCGTTACCCTCGACGAGCTCGAAGGAGAACTCGCCGGCCTTGAGGTCGCGCCCGTCCAGGGACTTGGTCGCGGTGATCTGGTCGGTGACGCTGAAGCTCTCGGGGGTCAGATTGTAAGCGTTCTTGAACTCGATGCTCTTAACGCCCTCGGCGCCCTTCAGCTCATGCGTAGCCACAAGCTCGCCCTTGCCGTTGTCGGCAATGGTCGTCACGATGGTGTAGACCGCGTTGTCATAGTCAATACCACCGGCGTCGCCTGCAACCTCATGCAGCGTGTAGGCGTGCTGACCGATCTCGGTGTACTTGATGGGCTTGAACGTAACGTTGCCCTCGGCGTCATTCTCAACGGTCTCGATAAGCTCAGAGTCCCCGCCCTTAACCTCGCGCAGCTCAAAGCTGAACTCGCCGGCTGTAAGGTCGCGCCCGGTCAGGACCTTGGCTACGGCAATCTGACTGGTAACACTGGACTCAACAGGATTCGTGGTGTAGGTGTTCTCGAACTTGGCCTTGCCCGAGGTCACCTCCACGGCAGCGCTGAGCTTACCCTTCTTGTTGGGCGTTACCGTCACGGTAATCTCCGCAACGTTTCCGCTGTAGGTGATGCCGTCGACCGTGGTCCCGGCGTTCTTTTCGCTGACTTTGTAGACATACGTGCCGGGCTCGGTGTAGGTGATCTCACCGAAGCCGATGGCCGTGTTGTCCTTGGTCACGGTCGCGGTCGCGGATGTGGGCATCGGGGCGTCATTCTCGGATGTCGCGGAGAGTTCAAACTTAAACTCGTCCGCATCCGTCCAGGCGCGGCCCTCGAGCACCTTGGTCAGACCAAAACTGGCCTTGGTATCCACCGTTGCCGGCGTCATGTTGTACTTATAGCTGATCTTGCCGTTGTTGCCCAGGTAGGAATTGACATGCGTCGCGGTCGCCTTGGATGACGTGTCATTCCACCTGGGATTGAGCACGTCGGACGCGGTGCCGGTCGCGTTGGGATTCTTGTCGGTATGAAGTTCGTCAATAAATGCCAGGCGTGCGGTTCCGGCGCCAAACGACAGGTTTCCGCTCTCGTCGGCAACCACGGCGTCCGCAAACTGTGCAGCATGCCTGCCGGCAAACTCGATGACGGTGATGCCGTGGTCGAGCTTGCGGCTGGCGTCCGCTATCTCAAACTCATCCTGGTAGTAATAAAGGCGGTCGCTCGCCAACTGCTCCTTCGCGGGCTGCGTGCAGGCGGGATCCGTGTAAATGGGCGTCTGCTTCTGGAAGAAGTAGTACCGGTTGGTGGCGGCGGGCTTAAAGTTGGCGATCGTGTCGCCCAGGTCCGGATCACCACTCCACTTGTTGGCATAGAAGGCAACAGACTTGGAGCCCTGCTCGTCGATCGCATTCTCGTCGATATACTTCTTCAGCGCTTCATCAGGGGTGAACAGGTTTTCGCGCGCGATAGCCTTGACGCTCGAAGCATACTTCACGCGGATGGGATCGACATCGTTGACCGTAAGCGTGCCCTTGGTCTCGTCAACGTCAAAGTTGCGCAGCGGGATCAACGACGCGGGGATCTTGACCTCTACAATATCGCCCTGCTGGGGGCCGCCCGCCGCGGCGCGCTGGACGGTAATGACCAGGTTCGCGGCTTCGCCGGCAAAGGCGTAGGCATCGACATTGCCCGTGGTGGACTTTACCGGATCGACAAACGTCGTGCCGTTGTATTCGACTTCGGTAAAGTTGTCGACCTGCATATAGTCGCCCAGCTCGTCGGTAAACGTGATGTAGCCGGACTTATTGGCGTAGCCGTCATGGGTTTCGGTCGGGTAGCCAACAACCTCGGTGATGCTCTCGGAGATATCCTTGAAGATATCCTCGAGCTCCTTGGCGTTCTTCGCCGACTTGTAGTAATTGGCATTTTCTGCACGCGCACCGAAGTTGATGGTCCATTCGCCCCAGTAAGAAATACTGGACGAGGCCGCAGGATAGTTGCTCGACACGGCGTGCATGAACTTATTCTCGTTAATCGTACTGGAGGCCGTGGGGTCGGCGCTGGGATTCGCGCCGCTAAAAATGCCAATGGTGTAAATGACGGTGCCGTCTTTCTTCATGCTATTCGCCTTGTTGATGGCGCCATTGGCAACCGAGGGCTCAAAGCTGCTGTAGCTCGTGGGCGAACCATCGGTAAAGAACAGGACAACCTTCTTGGCGTCCGCTCGGCCAGAAATGTCCTTGGCAAGATCCATGCCATAGTCGGCACGTGTGGCGCCGGCAGGTGAAATGGAGCTGACCGTACTCTTGAGGCTGTTTACGCCATCGCCCAAGCAAGGCGTCGGGCTCTTCATGATCTGCGAATAGTTGTAAGTGTGGCCGCCTTCACGATAAGTGCCGTTGCCGACCTCATCAGTCTTATAGCCCGAGAACTTTACAATTGCGACCCGATGCTGCTTGGACTCATCCGAGATCTTTGCATTTTCTTCGGCGATCTTTTCGATAAAGCTATTGGCCGCGGTCTTCAGCGCATCAATGCGCTTGGTGCGGTCGCTTGAGCTCATAGGATCGTTCATTGAGCCAGAAGCATCCAGCACCAGTACAATGTCGAGCGGCTTGGGGACCGTCGTCGTCGTGTTGGACGTCGAGGATATCGCCGAAAGTGTGGTGAGGAAGTCTGACCCCTCGCCGGCCTCGACTGTCTTGTCGGTCCAGATTCGGCCGACGTTTTGTGTCGTGATTTTGCCGCTGTCGTCAGAGCCGGCGGCCCAATACGTCCAGTTGTCGCTTGTATGGGGGTCGACGATCTTTCCGCTTACTGTCGGTCCGTCCATTCCGGTGCTGGACCTGGCGTTGGCCTCGGGCAGCATGGCAAATGCTGCAGCCGGCAACACAAGCACTACGGCAAGTATCACCGCCAAGAGACCCCTCGTGTACTTACTCATCGCGTCTCCCTTCTCGCGGTCTCAGACCTTGCATCAGCCTAAAGTTACGGAATGAAACACAATTAGGGCAGGTGACACACGTTCCAGATTTGATTTTGGGCGTGAGACAAATGTCTCACCAAAGTTGAGACACGAGGGTTTTCGCAGGAAAACGGGTGCGGCTCGGAGCCGACAGGCCAAAATGATCCGTTTTCCTCCGTCTCCGGGGGATCAATTGGTGGTGCTCGCTACGAAATCGGCCCATCTACTACGTTTGAATCGATACCCCCGACCATAACCGCTTTTCATGAAAAACCGCAGGCGTTCTACCTGCAATTTTGTTTTCGCGTTTTTTGGCATGGTTGAGGGTAGCGGCCTAAACGTAGTAGATGGGCCCGTTTCGTGGCAGACGGGTCACGTAGCGGCCCTCGCAAGGCCAGAATGATCCGTTTTCCTCCGTCCCCGAGGGATCAGGGGCTGGCACTGATATGGTGCCATTTCAAAACTATGCCGGATTACGGGGCTAAAGTCGGGGCCCTCATCCATACATTCATTTTTTGAAAAACGGCAGGCTATCTACCTGCGGTTTTATTTTTGCGATTTTCTGTATGGTTGGGGATTCGCAATCCAGCCCCGTAATCCGGCATAGTTTTGTTCGCGGCGGCTCCACCGCGCGTTAAGCGCGGGGCCGGTGGGGCAATTTTGCCCCACCGGCCCCTATTCCAGCTCTATTCCAGCTCTATACCAACGCTATTCCGGTTTGGTTTCTACCGTGGGAGTCTTGTTCGCCGCAACTGGAGTACGAGCGGTGTCCATAGTCAGGCAGTGTTTGGGGCAGCTTTCGATGCACTCGCCGCACACCACGCAGGCGTACGGGTCGATCGACCAGGTACCGCCTTTGCGATCGACCGCGAGCGCGCCCGCCGGGCAACGGCGCGCGCACATGCCGCAGCAGATGCACACGTCCATGTCATTGACGATATGCCCGCGCAAGCGCTCGGGCGCCGCGAGCTTCTCCTGCGGATAGCACACCGTGACCGGCTGCTTGACCATAGAACCCAAGGCCGTCTTGGCAAATGTCAGTAAACTCATGCCGCGCCTACCTTTCCGTGCAGCTAATGCAGGGGTCGATGGTCAGGATAATCATGGGCACGTTGGCAAGGAGCACGCCCTGCAGCGCATGCGTCAGACCTGCCAGGTTCTGCGACGTCGGCGTGCGCACGCGAAAACGGTCCAGGTTCTTGGTGCCGTTGCCGCGCACATAGTAATACGCCTCGCCGCGCGGCTGCTCAATCACAACCTCGCCGCGCGCGCCGTCGGCCGGCGTGAGCTTGGTGCGCCCGCCGATTCCGTCGTGCGGAATCTTGCCCACAAGCTCCTTGATGATGTCCATGGCCTGCGTGACCTCGGCACAACGCACCTGGCAGCGGGCATAGCAGTCGCCGTCGGTCGCCACGATGGGCTCAAACGCGGCCAGATCCGCATAGGCACCGTCGCCAAACATGCGCACGTCGTAGCCCACGCCCGAGGCGCGACCGAACGGGCCGACCATCGACAGATCAAGCGCGTCCTTCTTGCTGATCACACCCACGCCATGCAGGCGCTCGCCGCAGCTGGCGTCGTCCAAAAACGTATGCACCAGGGCCTCGTAGTCGGAGCGCATGGCGTCGAGCGTCTGGACAATGTCCGCCAGCTCGGAGTCCTCGATGTCGTGTTTAAGGCCGCCGATCTCGTTAATCGACAGAATCACGCGCCCGCCGCACGTGCTCTCAAAAATCTTGAGGATCTGCTCGCGCAGCGTCCACGAACGATAGAACAGCGCCTCGAAACCAAAGGCATCGGCGAGCAGGCCCAGCCACAGCAGATGAGAGTGAATACGCGAAAGCTCGTGCAAAATGGTGCGGATATACCGCACGCGGCCGGGCACCTCGATGTCGAGCATGCGCTCGCAGGCGCTGGCATAGCCGTAGCTGTGGCCCACGGCGCAGATGCCGCAGATGCGCTCGGCGATGTAGCCAAACTGGTGCATGTCGCGCTTTTCGGTGAGCTTCTCGAGTCCGCGGTGAACAAAGCCGATCTGCGGAATTGCCTCGATGACGCGGTCGTCCTCGATCACCAGGTCCAGATGAAGCGGCTCGGGCAGCACCGGGTGTTGCGGGCCAAACGGAATAACGGAGCGATGTGCCATGGACCTTACGCCTCCTTTTTCTGCTTGTCGCGGGCGGCCTTGGCGGCAAGCGCCGCGCGGACCTTGGCCGCTTTCTCGGGATCCATGGCGGCGAGCTTTGCCTCCAGCTCGGCAGCCTTGAGCGCGGCCTTGGCGGCGGCATCGTCATGCTGAGCATCGGAGCCGGCAGCCGCAGCAGGTCGAGCGCTCGCCGCCGCCGAAGCATCATCGGCGCTCGCAGCGCCCTCCCCTGCAGCAGCCGCAGCCGTGGCGGCCTTTTCGGCCGCAGCCTTGCGTGCCTTGGCCTCGGCAGCGGCACGCACCTTCATGGCCTTCTCGCGCGCGGCCTTCACCTCGGGCGTGATAACGCTCATGGGTTCGGCAGTCGAGACCTGGTAGAAAAAGCCCTTAAAGTCGATCTGCATGTCGGTGATGGCAAGACCAAACAGGTCGTGCGCCTCGTTTTCAAACGGGAATACCGCCGGATAGTACGAGCTGATGGACGGAATCTCCTGGTACTGGTCGATACCCTCGACCACCAGATTCTCAATCGCATAGTTTCCGTCCCGCGCGATCTGCTCCTGCGCAGCGCGGACGTTGATAAACGTATAGACCAGGCGATACGATCCGTCGTCCACACAGCGCTCGGCATGCATCTGCACAAAGCGCGCGCCGACGCCCTTGAGCGCCTGGACATGCGACAGAAGATCGT
>CABUTH010000054.1 GCA_902494465.1 uncultured Collinsella sp. | reverse complement strand
CACACGTCATGGGTCTCGTCGTCCTCGGTAAAGACGGTAAAGTACAAGCGATCGAGCGGCAGCTTGAACTCCTTGGTAATGAGCTCAAAGGCCCAAGCGCAGGCCTGCTGCTTGGAGACGCCACCAAAGGAGAAGTCGCCGAGCATCTCAAAGAAGGACAGGTGACGGCCGTCCTCGCCGATGCAATCGATGTCGTTGGTGCGGACGCACTTCTGGCAAGAGATTGCGCCGATCTCCTTCATGGTCTTCTTGCCCTGGTAATACTCCTTAAACTGGTTCATGCCGGCGTTGGCAAGCAGCAGCGAAGGATCGTCGGGGACGAGGGACGAAGAAGGATAGAGCTTAAGACCGCGCTCCTCAAAGAAGTTGAGGAACTTAGAGCGAATCTCAGCCGTAGTCATTGATGGGTAGTCAGCACTCATAGAGGGAATCTCCTCGGTTTCACATCGAAACAGTTCAAACGTAACGATATTACCATCCCACCGCGCCTGTGCAAAAAAGAGGGCCACCAAACAGCGACCCTCCAGCGAAAGTGCACGTTATTTAGTACTGTGCGATCCTTTGAAAAAGGACTGCTGTAGAATTACATATAAGAGTCACCCGGAAGGAGCGATCGATGAAAAGCAAACGATTTTTCCTCAATGCACTTCTGTTAGCGGCACTTTTAACGCTTTTGGCTTTCACCTGCTGGTACGCAAACCAACCAGCATTTGGCTACGTGTTGTATGCAGTAATGTCCGGCGATAAGGCTTATTACACTCTACGCGCAATTGACATTCTCTTTTTCTATGTTGCCGGCCCCTTATCAATCGCTTTGCTCGCGTTTCTTGTCATTTTCAACTTCAAGAAACGTTAATAGGACCTATTTAGAATCCGAGTCGTCCATGGAGCCGTCGATGCCGGTTTTGGTATCGTCGTCCGAGTTGGAGTCATCGTCCTTGGCGAAGGGATTCTTGAAGAAGCCCGTGGCATCGGGTTGCAAACCCGAGAGCTTGATCCAGGGATTATCGAACTCGGGCTTAGGCATCGCCTTGGCCTCGGGCGCAGTCTCGTTGCCGATGAGCTCGGACTCGTAGATGAAGGTGTCGTCGCCGAGCGCGTCGTAGGCGGCGACCGGGTTGCCATCGGCATCGCGGTACGGCGTGCCCTTAAACACGGCGCCGTCATAGGCCACAAGCTGACGGCCGGTCTCATTCTCGAAGTAGTACACGAAGATACCCTTAAGGGCCGCACAAAGCGGGATGGCAATAATCATGCCGATGGGGCCCATGAGTGCCGAGCCGATAACGAGCGCCGTGAGGCTCATGATGGGATGCACCTGCACCGAGCTCTGCATAACCTTAGGGGAAATCACGTTATCGGTGACGTTTTGCGCGCCCATCGTCACGATGAGCGTCCATAACGCCAGCATGGGGCTGAACATGAAACCGAGCACTGTGGCGATTGCTGCGCTCACCCAAGGACCGACGACCGGAACCAAATGCATGATGCCGGTAAAGATAGCCATGAGCGCCGCATACGGATGGCCGATGATCATAAAACCGATAAAGGCGAGGAAACCACCGCAGATGGACGTCACGACCATACCGCGCATATAGCCGCCGACAGAGCGAGAAAGGATGGCGACCATAAAGCGGTACGAGGTCTCCTTCTCCTGACCGATGATGGTGCAAATCTCGTGGTGCATGCGAGGGTAGTCGCAGGCCATCCAGTATGCAAGCACCAGACCAAGGAAGATCACGAACAACTGCGAGGCCGTATTGGTGATGAGCGGGAACACGCCGCGGCCAAGCTCGGCAGCGATCTGAGACACATACTTCGATGCCACGGCAACCAGGGACGAAAGATTATCGTCCAAATACTCCTTGAGCGGCGTGTTGTTGAGCGTCTTGGCATGCGAGATCATCTCATTGAGATCGCCACCCGCAACACGAAGCTGCTCGGGCAGGCGGCTCAGGACTTCCATGATCTGACCAAAGAGAATCGGCGACAAGATGCAAACGACACCGACGAGCACGGCAACAACAACAATAAGCGCGATAAGCGAACCGATGCCGCGATTCACGCCATGGTGCTCGAGCCAGTTGGTGATCGGGGACATCACAAAAGCAATGATGGAGCCGACGGCAAGAAACTCAATAACCGGTGCCAGGATGCCCATAAGGTTAAAGATGACAGCAGCAATAACAATGCAGCCGACAACAGCCCAAATGCGCAGCGTCAGAATGCGGGTGTCGCGCAGCACGCGATCGGTTTGTTGAGGGTGCTCACTCATGAACGAAACATCACTCCGTCGGGGTCGATCTTGTCCTGAATCTTCTTAAGCGTGCGGCGCAGCAGACGCGAAACCTGCACCTGAGAAATACCCAGCTTCTTGGCGATCTCGATCTGGGTCATGCCCTTCACGAAGCGCAGCTCGATAACCTCGCGCTCGCGCGGCGAAAAATCGCGGATGGCTTCCTCGATCACCAGGCGGTCATCGGTAAAGTCGAGCTCGTTGTCATCGTCGGCGTAACGGTCGAGAATCGAGGGCGCATCGTCGGAATCGGACGCACCAGGAGCCTCGATGGGCACCGAGGTATAGGCCGAAGACGATTCCATAGCCTCGAGGACCTCATCGACAGTCACATCTAGATACTCAGCGATCTCCTCAACCTTGGGCGAACGCTGTAGCTCGTTGGTAAGTTTGTCAGTAGCCTGGTTGACCTTGGCCGAGAGCTCCTGCAGACGACGCGGTACGCGCACACTCCAGCCCTTATCGCGGAAATGGCGTTTGATCTCGCCCAGGATAGTGGGTGTCGCAAACGTCGTGAACTCGAGTCCGCGCTCGGGGTCAAAACGGTCGATAGCCTTGAGCAGACCCAGATAGCCAACCTGCATCAGGTCGTCGAGCGGCTCGCCGCGATTCTTAAATTTATTGGCAAGAAACCTTACCAGGTTCATATGGGACATGACGAGCTGCTCGCGGGCGTCCGGATCACCAGTCTCCTTGTAGCGACGAAACAGCTCGCGGGTTTTCTCCTTGTCCCAAGCGGTCTTGCCGCTCCGGGAACGTTCGGTCATATTAGATATCCGCCTTGAGGTCGAGGGAAAGCGTCAGGGGCGCCGCAGTCTTTTCGTAGGAGTCGCACACGCTCGCCAAAATAAGCTCGGCATAAACAGTAGCCTGGTCATCCTCGTCGACGGTGGCCTGATCGCCAAAGGTAAAGGTCATGCCAACGTGAGATTCATCGACATCGAATTTGATTGAGATGTCGTCGGAATCAACAGCCGTGCAGCCAAAGATAAAGGCTTCCTCGGCAGCCATGCGGATGTCCTCGATGCGATCGACAGACATGGAACACAGGGCACCAACGTTGGCTGCCGTCATGCGCACAAGGCGAGCGAGACGCGGGTCGCCGGCAACGGTCAGCGTGATGGGGCAGGTTGCTTCGCTACTCATCGCAGGACTCCTCAGAGGTCTCGGAGGGCATGTAGGTGTAATACTGGGCCGCTTTAACAGCTGGATTCTGGCCATCATCGTCACCAGCAGCGTCATCGTCCTCGTCAATTAGGACGCGCTCGGTAGGCCGCTCTGCCTCCGCAGCAGCAGCGGCGAGCTTGCGCTCGGTGTCAGCTGCAGGAGCCTTCACCTTGTTAAAGAGTTTCTGCACGGCACCTGCCGCAGAATCAGTCACGCTCGACACAGCATTGCTGGCCTCGGCCATACTGCCCGTAACCTCGGAGATGTCGCGAACGACGGCCTCAACCTCAACGAGGTTGGACGTCAGAGCGTCAACGGCGGTCTTGCTCGACTTGAGCAGCGGCTCCACCTGGGCAAGTGCCGGCGTGAGTTCGTCAACAGCACCATCGAGCTTTGCCACCACGGGCTGTGCCTCAGCAATCGTATTGTTGAGGTCGGTCACCGTCTTGTCGAGCGAATCGACAACGGTGCGGGTTTTGCGCAGGGTGAGCGCGAGCTCAACGATGGCCCACACGCCGGCAACGGCGAGTAGCAGCAGGGCGATTTGAATGGGACTCATACAAGCCTCCCGGAAGAATCGAAATACAGACGTTTTCCATGGTACCCCAAAGGGGACCGAACATGCTAAGAGCAGCAACGTGGGACAAAATTATCAGCAGCTACTTCGGTGCATTCCCGCTGCGGTCGCGTTCGCTTTGCTCTACGCGCCATTCTTCCCAACCACGGCCGGCAGGCTGCCAAAATGCACCGCGTTCTAAGCCTTCGGGTAAATAGCACTGGTCGACCCAGCCTTCGGGATAATCGTGCGGATACTTATACACACCGTATTCATCGCTGCCCGGGCGATGGCGATCGCGCAGATAACTCGGCACCTCGCGAAGCCCACTACAGTGGATATCGGCCAGCGCCGCATCGATCGAAGCCTCACACGCGTTGGATTTAGGCGCCAAGCACACATAGAGTGCAGCCTGAGCCAGGTTAATGCGGCACTCGGGATAGCCAATGACCTCGGCAGACTTAAACGCGGCATGTGCCACCAAAAGCGCCTGCGGGTCGGCGTTGCCGACGTCCTCAGAAGCATGAATCATAATGCGACGGGCGATAAACTTAGGATCCTCCCCTGCATCGATCATGCGCGCAAGCCAGTAGACCGTGGCATCGGGGTCGCTACCGCGCATGGACTTAATGAACGCACTGATGATGTCGTAGTGCATGTCGCCGTTTTTGTCATACGTAAAACCGCGACGCGGGTTGGCAATCTTTACGTCATCCACGGTGATGGGATAACGCTCCCCCGCCGCCGGCGCTGGCGTCCCTTCGGTATCGGGACGCGTGACGGCAATCTCGCTCGCCAGCTCAAGTGTCGTCAGGGCCGAGCGTGCATCACCCGCTGCCAGCGTGCAAATGGTCTTGACCGTATCATCATCGGCCGAGAATTTGCCGTTCAGGCCCTGAGGTGCCTCGAGCGCACGCTCGATAAGCATGGCGATATCCTCGTCCTTTAAATGCTCAAGCTCCACGACTCGACCACGTGAGAGCAGCGCCGAGTTGACCTCGAAGTACGGATTCTCCGTCGTAGCGCCAATCATAATGACGGTACGGTTCTCAACTGCATGTAGCAGGGCATCCTGCTGCGACTTAGAAAAGCGGTGAATCTCATCGATGAATAGAATGGTACGGCGGTCGTACGTATTCAGGCGCGTCTTGGCCTCGTCAATCACGCGGCGAAGATCCTTTACGGTACCCGTCACGGCGCTGACCTCGACAAACTCGCTCTTGGTATGGTTGGCGATAATGTGGGCCAGCGTCGTCTTACCCGTACCTGCCGGCCCGTACAGAATCACGCTCGAAAGCACGTCGTGCTCGATCGCGGCACGCAACCATGAGCCCTTACCGACGGCCTTTTGCTGGCCCACGTACTCGTCGAGCGAATTGGGGCGCATGCGCACCGCAAGCGGCGCATTCTGAAAGGAACGCTCGCGCGTCGAAGCAGAAAAAAGGTCGTCCATAGCCATCCCGTGTATCAATCAAAAACGTTTTCCACTAACAGTATACCGAATTAATACGAACTACCGTTCGTTAATATAGGTACGGTGCGGAAACTCCAGACCAGGGAACAGCTTGCTCGTCAGCTCGCAGAAATAACCGTCCGTCATGCTCGCGATATAATCCACCACGGCTTGATCCTTGTCGTCCTGCCAGGCATAGGTGCGATCATAGTAGGAAAGCTGCTGCTCAATGCGCGAAATATGGTGCTTAAAGATGTAAGAGGACTCGTCGCCACTGTTTAGATCCCGCAGGCAACGGTCGTAGAGCTTTTCGAACGCCTCGCGCAGCTCCACCTCGGAATCGCCTTCGATACCGCCCTTGCTATAGATCTTCTCGTAGTTCTCCCGCTTGGCCCGGCGGATTTCCTCAAACAGGTCCTCGCTCATCTCGATACGCGGCTTACCATAGCTGTGCTCAACGATATCGATGGAGGCATGCGTGAGGATCCAACTGTTGTAGGCACCGCCCCGGCCATCATCAAAGGCGTCGGGTGACAGCAGGCCCGCCGCAATGGCGTCTTGGCGATCGCGCCCAACGTAGGCAAGAATATCCGAGATGCGAACGACGCAGCCCTCGAGCGTCATGGGACGCAGATGCTCAATTGCGCTATAGCCCGTGGCAATGCAATCTTCAACCGTCAGGTCAAACTGGTCAAAAGAGCTCATGTCCGAGAGCTCAAACACACGCTGCTCGTACTCGCCGTTATGGCATAGCACGCCGTCGAGCGTCTGGAGCGACACGTTGCGGCCATACAACGCGTCGAGCACGCGGACCGACTGCACATTATGGAAAAAATAACGCCCCGTGCGCTCATGATAGATATCGTTGAGGAAGCGCTCGCCGGCATGGCCGAAAGGCGTGTGTCCCAAGTCATGACCCAGGCCAATCGCCTCGATCAGATCGCAATTGAGCCCCAGGGCGCGACCGATATCGCGCGCAATGCGCGAGACAAGCTGCACGTGCAAACCGCGGCGTGACAGATCGTCATTGCTACGGAAGCTAAAGACCTGCGTTTTGCCTGCATAACGGGTGTACGCCGGAAGATGAAGTATCTTTTCGGTATCGCGCATAAACGCCGGACGCATAAGCGTGCCTTTGTCGGCAGCGCGATCAATACGACGAATGACCTGGTCGTCGTTACAACGATACGGGTTGACATAGCCCGAAGCACGATCAGCGGCAATGCGCTCGACAAGTTCGGGCGACAACGCCGAGGGAATACGGTCCATGCGCGCCTTAATGACGGCCGTTTCTTGATTAGTTGCCATGGCATGCTCCTTAAGAAGGATGCGCAATCGGTTACAATGTGCAGCCCACGACCTCGATTATGGCAAAAATCGGCACCAAAAACGGGAGCAATGGCAGGGAGCGCGATTTTGTGATGAGGCAGGAGACGGCAAGGACCAGGAGCGCAGTGGCAAATGCGACGATGCCGCCCATAGGGTCGAGCGTGCAAAGCGCAAAGAGTGCCTTGGCATCTCCCATGCCGATGCCCGGGGCGTGGCGAAGGCGCCGCCAGAGCGACTCGGTAAGCACAAGGCCAAGGTAGACGATGACCGCAAGACCGGCGTGGTCAAGCGCTGTGTTCAAACCGAGGTCGAGCCAAACGCCCGCCAACGCCGTCACGGCACATGCGCCGGCAAGCCCATTGGGAAACCGTCGCTCTCGGGCATCAATTGCCACGCCGGCAAAGATGCAAATCCAAAACGGGATATAGACCATCGGACTCCTCCTCGAGCTGCATCGCAAAAGCAAAAACCACCACAAAGGTGCCTGTCCCCTTTGCGGTGGTTTTGGTGGTGGTTATTTGGCGCCTTGCATGACCTCGTCAAGGGTAACGTTGACGGCGTGCTGCGTCGGCACCCAGTCGACCTTCAGGAACAGCGCGGCCACCGTGATGGGGATATAGCTGAACATAAAGATCGGGAAGGTAAACAGGTTAGTCACCAGACGCCACTTTTGCGCGCAGTGAATGTGCTTGTACTCAAAGATAGTCGTGAGCAGCGCCAGGATAAAGAAGGTCTGATACATCACGGCGAAGGTCATAATGAGCGAAGCGGCGCTCGCCTGCATCTCGACTTCGGTAGCCAAGAAACCATGCGAAAGGCCACCCACAATCAAGAACGTCGCATTAGCGAGCATCGAGATCAGCGATAGCAGCATACCCGGGGCGATCGTCATGAACATGTCGTAGGCGGCAAAGCGATGATAGCGGAACGTCGACTTGACCAGATGCTTACCGTAGGTAAAGAACACCTGGTAAAAGCCCTTGGTCCAGCGCATACGCTGCTTCCAGGATGCCTTGAACGTCACGGGTTGCTCGTCAAAGAACTCCGCCGGCGCATAGCCAATGCGAATACCGTGAATAGCGCAGAACGTAGTGAACTGAATATCCTCGGTCAGCGTGTGGAACTGCCAACCGTGCATGCCCTCGATAACGCTTGACGAGATAAGGTAACCCGAACCCGAAACAGCGCAGGACGTCTTGCAGATATTACGCGCGTTGTTGAGGAAGCGCGCCTCGCGTAGATACCACGTGGCATTAGCAGCCGAGATCCACGAGCTGCCGAAGTTCTTGGAATTGCGATAGCTCGTGACCACATGGAAGCCCTGGTCAAAGGCATCATTCATCTTGGAAACGTAATCGCGGGAGATAACGTTATCGGCATCGAAGATAAAGTAGCCCTCAAACGTGTCGGGATACTCGTTGAGAATGCGGTCGAAGCCAAAGTCCATGACCCAGCTCTTGCCCTTGCGGGCCAGGTCATTGCGCTCGTAAACAATGGCACCGGCCTCGCGCGCGAGCTGCGCCGTGTTGTCGGTGCAGGCATCGGCGACCACGAAAACCTCGATGAGCTCGGACGGATAATCCTGGTCCTTGATGGAGCGAACGAGGTTGGCGATCACGGCCTCCTCATTATGCGCCGCGATAAAAAAGGCATAGCGATGGAGTTTTTTGGCCTTGGGAGGCGCGACCTCGCCACGAAGAGCGCCAATGACAAAGAAGACCACCTGGTACAGAAAGCAGACCGTGAGCAGCGTGACGACAATCTGGTTGAAGATCACGATGGGTGTGTTGGTTTGTAAAAAGGCGAGCATGCAGGCTCCCAGCAACGCGTAACGTAAACAATCGTATATCTTACCGCAGGCTTACCGAGTTCAAGAAACCACCTAATACTGGCTAGGCTTCGAGAAGACCGAGCTGCGGAACGATTTCATCTCCAACGGCCGTGCGACCGAGCGAGCGCGGAGCCAGATCGTCGAGAACAGCAGCGAGATCCCACGGCAACTCGTCGCGGCACTCAATGCGCTCCCCCGTCACGGGGTGTTCGAACGCCACGCGCCAGGAATGCAGAAACTGCCTGGTCAGGCCCTGGTCGGCGCGCGCATCGCACTTGCCGTAAAGTGGATCGCCCACGCAGGCGTGGTTGATATGACGCATATGCACGCGAATCTGATGCGTACGCCCGGTAAACAGGTGACACTCGACAAGCGTGTAGCCGTCGTCAAAGCGCGTGGAGTCAAAGCGCTCGAGGACCTTAAAGGTCGTAATGGCCTGACGGGCAAAGGGGTCGTCCGAAACCGCCATCTTGACGCGGTCGCGCGTGGAGCGGGCAATACCGGTGTTAATGGTTCCCTCGTCCATGGCGATGTGCCCGTGAACGAGCGTGATATAGCGACGATCGAGCGTGCGCGTGCGAATGAGATTTTGAAGCGCGCGCTGGGTGTCGTCGTCCTTTGCCGCAAGCATGAGACCCGAGGTATCGCGATCCAAACGATGCACGATCCCGGGGCGGTCCTCACCCTGCACGGTACCCAGATGGTCGATACCGCAGTGATAGACCAGGGCATTCGCGAGCGTACCGCTCTCATGACCATGCGCAGGATGACACACCAGGCCACGCTGCTTGGAGAGCACAATGAGATAGTCGTCCTCATAGCGAATGTCGAGCGGGATGGCCTCGGGAATCACATCGGTGGGATCGTGCGGCTCGGGCAAATCGACCGAGATGCGATCGCCGGCTCGCACGGCGTACTTTTTAGACAGACAGGTCTCGCCATTGACAGCGACGGCGCCGCCCTCGATCAGATGCGCACAGGCAGAACGCGTGGGACAGCCGTCATTGGCGCCCAGATAAGCGTCAAGACGCTGACCGGCGGCATCGTCGGCAACAAGGATATGGATGTCGGCCATTAGCGCTCATTCCTTTCGCGAATCTTGCGGGCACGCTCCCCACGCTGCTTGGCTTTGCGCTTAGCGCGGGCCTCATCACGGGCATTGAGCTCAGCAGTCGCATCGACCTCGCGAGCGGCGGGACTCAAGAACATGTAACCGATAAGCGCCAGCACAACACCGACCGTAATGCCGATATCGGCCACATTGAAGACGGGAAAGTCGATGAAGGTGGTGGCAATAAAATCGGTCACGAAGCCAAAGGCCAAACGATCGATAGCGTTGCCGATAGCACCGCCCGCAACCATCGCCATGCCCACAACCTCAAGATGGGCGAGCTGGGGTGCACGAACGAGGTACACGGCAATAGCGACAATGACCGCCAGCGCCAGCACGGCAAACGCGATGCCATGCCCCTCGCCCATGCTAAAGGCAGCGCCGATATTGCGGACAAACAGGAAGTCGATCACGCCGGGGATGACGGTCACATGCAGTGCATCGCCCACGGCACGAACCGCAAGCTTGGTCAACTGGTCAACAAGCAGCACAACCAGCGCCACCCCACCAGCAACACCCAACCGCCAACGCAAAGGCGGCGTCATATCCCCAGTACGACCCAAAGAAATCCCCTACCCTCAAGAACTCGAAATCCGTTTAACGCAATTAACCATCTTATATTGCCACACGCAGAACGCACGACATATCCACCAACGCAAGCGAAATAACCAGCATAAAACGAAAGCGACATTCCGAATAACGGAATGGCGCTTAAT